>WFOP01000249.1 GCA_015487985.1 Hyphomicrobiales bacterium | reverse complement strand
GGCCTGTTTTGTCGGGCTTGGGCAGGTGCCGATTGGCCGCAAGGACGATCGTTCGCCGACTGACAAGACGTTTCCGGGCAATACGCTTACATCGGATTTTACCCGTTATATGCGGGTGGTTGATACTTATGCCAATTGCCCGGATCTGGAGATTTCTTCACCTTCAATCCGCTGGATGGCAGCGGCCTTTCGTGCAATGGCCCGGGCCGGGGCCGATGATTTTCCGGCAAAAATCAATACACCTGTTTTAATGCTGGCGGCGGCCCGGGACGGGGTGGTTTCAACCCCGGCGATTGAGCAGTTGGGGCTGCGTTTACGCTCCGGCAGGCATGCGGTTATTGCCCATGCGCGCCATGAGATGTTTATGGAAAACGATGATATTCGCGGGCAGGTTTTTGCCGCGTTTGACGCATTTATAACCGAGCAGACCGCCCCTTAGCTTTTTGCCATAATTGCCAGAGTCGCGGCATGCAATTGGGGGGTGGCGGCGGCGATGATATTGCCGCTTTCATCGGGGTCGTTTCCTTCGAAATTGGTGATAATCCCCCCTGCATTGCGCACGATGGGGATTAAGGCGGCGATGTCATAGATTTTCAAAGCTGTTTCAACCACCAGGTCGGCATGACCTGCTGCCAAAAGGCAATAGGCATAGCAGTCGCAACCATATCTTGGTTGGCGTACGTTTTTTTCCAATTCTGCATATGCCCTGGCTTTGTCATCCTTGAACAGGGCGGGCGTAGTTGTGAAAAGTCGGGCTTCACCCAGGTTCTTTATGCCACTTGTGGACATGTTTTGTGCGCCTTTGTTGCCTCTTTGATATGTGGCGATGCCGGGCATGCCCAAAAAGATTTCTCCGGTAAAGGGCTGGGTCATAATGCCGGCAAAGGTGTTGCTTTCATGGGTAAGGCCAATGAGTGTTCCCCACATGGGAACCCCGGAAATAAATGAACGGGTGCCATCTATGGGATCAATTATCCATGTAAACGGACTGGAGGTGATCTTGTTGTCATGTTCTTCCCCGATAATGGTGTGGTCGGGGAAATTTTCTTCAATGACATTTCGAATAACCCGTTCTGCAGCCCGATCCGCTTCGGTAACGGGGTCAAAATGGGTGTCTTCCTTGTTTTCGACGCTTAAACCGGAACGAAAGGCTGGCAGTGTAACGGCGGCGGCGGCCTGTGTTGCTGCAAGTAAAGTCTGTTTAATAACATCAAGATCGATGTTTTCAGGGAATTGAGTGTTTTTACGAGTATTCATCGGATTTTCTTTTTACTTCAGCATGTTATGCGATTTTCAGGACATTAGTGAAAAAATACAGTGATTCATTTTTGCAACAGTTTCTTATTATCGTGCGGTTTTGCCGTAACCGGACTTGTTCTTAAGGGCAAATCAGTTCACCGGTAAAGGGCATGATACTTGGTGGGGGCCTTGTAAATCCTGGGCATGAATCCATCAAATTTCCTCCCTTGACTAGGGTCGCTTTGGCGACCCTTTTTTTTATGATTTGTGGTCGCCTTTGCGCTCTGTTTTATACTTAATGGCTGAACCTTGCATTCGCGTTGGTTTTGTTATTCTGCGGCGATTTCCTGGGGGGCCAGCAAAGACACATCAATGGAGACAAGGGAACTAATTAACTTCGTGGCGATTTCCTTTATTGATTCAAACCCTTTATGGGGGCGGCGTGATCTTTCATTCATATAAAGATGACGCGAAAATTCAATTTGCAGGGCATGCACCCCGTGATGGGGCTGGCCATAGGAGCGGGTGATATAGCCCCCCGCATAGGGCTGGTTGCGCGCGACACTAAATCCGGCTTCAACGAACACAGTTTCAGCCAGATCGATCAGGGCCGGTGCGCAGGTGGTGCCAAAACGGTCCCCCAGCACAATTTCAGCCGGTTTGCTTTTGCGGGTTTTGTTGAGCGGGGGCATGGAATGACAATCAATCAGAACAGCCACGCCAAATTTGTTGAGGGTCTGGCTGAGTAATTCCTGCAGGGTTTTGTGATAGGGTTTATAAATTCCCTGAATGCGCATTTGCGCATCTTCAAGGGTAAGTTTTTCGCGATAGATATTTTTGTTTTCAGCAACGATTTTAGCAAGGGTGCCAAGTCCCGATGCCACACGCGCGGAGGTGGTGTTGAAGTGGGGCGGCAGGGGATCGACAAACATCAGCGGGTCGAGTTCATAGGGCTCGCGATTGACATCAAGATAGGCGCGCGGGAATCTGGCGCGTAACATGGGGGCGCCTAAAAACGGGGCGCGTTCAAAAATCTCATCGACAAAACTGTCTTCAGAGCTGCGAATGGAAAGGGTATCCAGGCGGGTCATTTTAAGGAAACGCGTGGGGTAATCAGCTCCCGAATGGGCGGAATTAAACACAAAAGGTGTGGTTTGGCGGCGCGGTCGGATGGTTTCAAACGCGGGGCGTTCAGCAAAATCAGATTGCACGGTCTTCTCTCTGCCCCATTTTGTCTGGTATTCTGCCTGATTTTAGTCTTGTTTTTACATTTGGGTATGTATCGTTCAATGTGCATTTTGTATTGGGGTTTGTCCAACCAAAATGTGCCAAAAACAATAATATCTCAAAACTTGCTTTGCCTGCCAGTTGCGCTAAACTTGGATGTCAGGCAGGAAATGTCTGGCAGGGCCCGGAAGGAATAACATGAACCGCATATTACTGGCTGAAGATGACGCGGATATGCGTCAGTTCCTGACACGCGCACTTAAAAATGCGGGGTTTGATGTGGTGGCTTTTGATAATGGCAAATCCGCCTATGAGCGGTTGCGCGAGGAGCCGTTTTCATTGCTTTTATCCGATATTGTGATGCCGGAAATGGACGGTATCGAGCTGGCGCGCCGGGCAACCGAGTTGGACCCGGACCTGAAAGTGATGTTTATCACCGGGTTTGCCGCAGTGGCGCTCAACCCGGATAATGAAGCGCCAAAAGATGCGTCTGTTTTATCCAAGCCGTTTCATCTGAAAGACCTAGTGAATGAGGTTGAACGTCTTTTGGCGGCATAATTTTTTGACTTTGGAGCGATCAGGGCACTTGACCTTGCAAAAGGTTATGTGGTCTATCGCCAACGCGCCGGATGAACTATATATTCCTAAACGGCGAAAAGATGGGCGTATAGCTCAGCGGGAGAGCACTACATTGACATTGTAGGGGTCACTGGTTCAATCCCAGTTACGCCCACCATCTTTTTTCTTGTTTATCTCACGGCAATTCGCTTCGCTCACGCCTTCGATGGAGCGGGCAAAAAGTTGCCCGGCGACCTCTTCGGTCGCTTGGATGCGGTTCGAGGTTTCTCCTCTCACCTTCACCATTTTTCAAGCAAACAAATTAACGGTTCTCTTTGAGGCGTTCGGCTGTCTGGGCGCGCATTTGTTGCAGTTCCTTTATGGTGGTTTGCAGGTCATGGAGTTGATTGTTCAGCTTTTTCAATCGTTGGTCAACTTTGGATTGCAACAGCTCGACCTGACTTAATCGGGTTTCATCACTGTCATAGAGCGCCAGATATTCCGATATGTCTTTAAGGGAAAATCCAAGACGTTTGCCCCGCAAAATCAGCAATAAACGGACGCGATCGCGATTTTGAAATACGCGGTTTCCCCCTACGCGATCGGGGGAAATCAAACCTTTGGATTCATAAAAACGTATGGTTCGTGTGGAGATAGACAATTCGCGGGCCAGCTCTGTTATTGAAAACAGCTGTTGGGTTTGTTCGTGCTGGCCTGCTTGACTATTTGCTTTTTGCGGCTTGTCGCTCGGCATATTCTTCACGGAGTTCCTTTTTGGAGAGTTTGCCAACCAAGGTTTTTGGCAGTTCATCCTTGAAGATAAATTCCCGGGGCATTTCAATTTTTGAAATATGTTCATTCAGGAAAGACTTGATCTCTGCCGAGGTTACGGTTTTGCCATCCTTGAGCTTGATGAAAGCAACAGGTGCCTCGCCGCGATAGCTGTCGGGCACGCCGATAACGTTACATTCATCCACCGCTTCATGGCGATAAAGCGCTTCTTCGATTGTACGGGGATACACATTGAACCCCGAGCAGATAATCAGGTCCTTGATGCGATCAACAAGGAATACATATCCATCTTCATCCACATATCCAACATCCCCGGTGCGGAAATATCCATTGACGAATGCTTCTTTGGTTGCTTCTTCATTGTTATAATATCCCAGCATAACCTGTTTGCCCTTGGCAACAAGCTCGCCGCGCTCCCCCGGTTCCACAAATTTGGTGGGGTCCTCCAGATCAACAAACTGCACATCTGTGCCCGGTACCGGCATGCCGATGGACATGGGTTTTGATGCCTGACGCAAAGCGGCGCAACAAAGAACCGGAGAACATTCGGTCAGCCCATATCCTTCGGCCAGAATTGCAGAGGATTTTTTCTCGAACATATCACGGGTTTCAGCCGGCAGTCCTGCGCCGCCTGAAATGGCGACCTGAATGCTCGCCAATTGTTCGGGGGTGGTTTTGCGATTGTTGGCAATGGCAAACAGCAAAGTGGGGATTGCGGGCAGGATTGTTGCCTTGGTGCGCACCAGCAGATCAAGCAAAGCCTTCAACTCAAAACGTGGCAGCATCACAACTTCCGAACCCTTGGCCAAAGGCACGTTCATGCACACTGTCATGGCGAAGATGTGAAAGAAGGGCAGGACCGCAACAACCTTTGCGGGGGGATAAAATACGCCACAGCCCCATTTGTCAATCTGGTCAGAGTTGGCGGCGATATTGGCGTGGGAGAGCATGGCTCCTTTGGGCAGGCCCGTCGTTCCCCCGGTATATTGTTGCACCGCCACGTCTGTTTCAGGGTCGATATCAACGGGTTTGGGTTTGTTCAGCGTGAGCAGTAGGCTGTTGAAGGTAACGATTTTGTCCGCCACTCTGGATGCCTTGATATTTGCCAGGTCTGAGCGCTTGGCAATCTTAAACAGGAATTTTTTGACCGTGGGCAGCGCGTCGGGGAAGTGGCAGACAATGAGCTTTTTGACATTGCCCGCTTCCACCAGTGCTTCAGCCTTTTCAAAAATCAATTGCAGATCAAGGGTGACTAGAATGTCAGCACCTGCATCTGCGGTGATATGTTTGAGCTCGGGCACGGTGTACAGGGGATTGCAATTGACCACGGTGCCCCCGGCCAGAAGAATGCCATAATAGGCAACCGGAAAAAACGGCGTGTTGGGCAAAAGCAGGGCAACCCGGGTGCCTTTTTTCACGCCATGATGTTTTTGCAGTGAGCGGGCGAAGGCTGTAATCTGATGACCAAGGCTTCTGAACGTGGTTTTTTTGCTCAGGAAATCCATGGCATTTGAATCAGGGAATTTTGCACAGGCGGCAAGAATTTGTTCGTGAACGGGCGTCGTGTCGATTTCATCATCCCAGACGATGCCTTCAGGGTAATTATTTATCCACGGACGATATCGCTCATCACTGGTATCAAATTCACGCATGCTGGTTTTTCCCTCAAATGGTAATTTTTTGGCATTTTGCCATTTTTTTTCAATATTTCACGCATTTGAGCGAGCGTCAAACGCCAATATCGAGTTGATGTGCTTCCCTGGCGGCGGGGGGACGAAAATCATACTTTTTGTCTTGGTTTGCACAATATTGTGCAAAAGGATAAAAGTTGGCAGCGGGGCAAAGAAAAATGCGTTTTCAGGCGCGTGACTATAGCGTTAATCTATTGACGTTTACGTCAACTGTGTTATTTTGGCTGAAATACGCGCCGGTGCGGTGCGTTTGGATTTGAGCAGGTTTGAAAGCGGGTATAATTTGCGCATCAGGCCCTTGTAAGCGAGGTGGATTATGTTTGCGATCGTCATTTTGGTTTCGTTGATAATTTTTGCAGTTATGGCCTATCACAAAATGCCAATCTGGTTATGGGCGGCTGTGGCGCTGATGATGGGGATGGCCGGGTTGCTGGTCAATCAGCAGGGGGGGGCGATATCATGGGTGCTGGCGCTGGCACCAGCCGCCATTTTGTTTGCGTTTTCTATTCCTGTGTTTCGCCGTAACGTATTGGTCAGGCCTGTCTTTGGTGCGGTGAAAAAAATTCTCCCCCCCATTTCTTCAACCGAGCAGGAGGCGCTTGATGCGGGCACTGTTGGCTGGGACGCTGATTTGTTTTCAGGGCGGCCCAGGTGGAACAATCTGCTCGATATCCGTAAAGTCACGCTGAGCGCCGAAGAGCAGGCGTTTCTGGATGGTCCCACAAACGAAGTTTGTGCGATGATTGATGATTGGGATATCCGCCACAACCGCGCCGATATGCCCCCGGAAGTCTGGCAGTTCCTGAAAGACAAGGGTTTTTTGGGCATGCTTATTTCAAAAGAGCATGGGGGCTTGGGTTTTTCGGCGCAGGCGCAATCCATGGTGGTGTCAAAAATCGCTTCGCGTTCTGTGGCTGCCGGGATTTCGGTGATGGTGCCCAATTCTTTGGGGCCGGGCGAATTGCTGGAAAAATATGGCACGCCGGCGCAAAAGGAAAAATATCTTGAGCGGTTGGCCAAGGGCAAAGAGGTGCCCTGTTTTGCGTTGACCGGCACTCATGCGGGGTCTGATGCGGCGGGCATGCGCGATGTGGGTGTTGTGACCATGGGCAAATATAAAGGCAAGGAAGTGCTCGGGGTGCGCCTGAGTTGGGACAAGCGCTATATCACCCTTGCGCCGGTGGCGACACTGGTTGGGCTGGCGGTTAATCTTTTTGATCCTGAAAACCTGCTCGGCAAGGGCGAAAATATCGGAATTTCCCTGGCCTTGGTGCCGGCGGATTATCCCGGGGTTGAAATCGGGCGACGTCATTTCCCCTCCGGGTCCGCCTTTATGAATGGTCCCACCAGCGGCACCGATGTGTTTGTGCCCATGGAGTTTATGATTGGTGAGATCGACTATGTGGGGCAGGGGTGGCGCATGTTGATGGAGTGCCTGTCCACGGGGCGCGCAATTTCGTTGCCTGCTATCGGGTCGGTTTCCATGAAAGCGGCCCTGCGTCATACAAGCGCCTATGCGCGCATCCGACGCCAGTTTGGTATTCCCATCGGGATCATGGAAGGGGTGGCCGAACCCATGGCCCGTCTTGTCAAGTCCGCCTATATGTTTGAGGGTGCCCGTGCGACAACTGCCTCAATGGTGGATGAGGGGCAAAAGCCGGCGGTGATTTCCGCTTTGCTTAAATATCGTGCGACCGAGGCCATGCGTGACCGGATCAATGATGCGCTGGATATTCACGGGGGGCGCGGTATTCAGGAAGGTCCGCGCAATTATCTGTTTTCGGCCTATGCCAACACACCTGTTGCCATCACCGTGGAGGGGGCCAATATTCTTACCCGCACCCTGATTACATTTGCCCAGGGGGCGCTCAGGGCGCATCCATACCTTTATGATGAAATTTCTGCGGTGCAGAATGAAAACAAAAAAGAAGCCATCGTTGATTTCGACCGGGCATTTTGCGGCCATGTTTCTTACATGCTGGGCAATATAACCGGCAGTTTCTGGCAGGCAGTTACCGGGGGGCGCTTTGCTTCTTCTCCGGTCGAGCATGATGCCAGGCGCTGGTATCAGCAGTTGCACCGTTATTCACAGCATTTTGCTCTCGTGGGGGACTGGACCGTTGTGCTTTTGGGGGGCGACCTCAAACGCAAACAGCGTTTGTCCGGGCGTATGGCCGATATTCTTTCAGACCTTTATCTGTTGTCCACAACGCTGAAACGCTATGAGGACGAGGGGTGCATCAAGGAAGACCTGCCGGTGGTTGACGCCATCGCGCGGGATCGTATTCTGGCCATCGAAAACAGCTTTAGAGCGGTATTTGACAATTTCCCCAATCCTTTTGTGGCATTTGTGATGCGTATGCTGGTATTTCCCTTTGGTCAGCATGCCAGAGGATCAAGTGACCGGCAAAACTACAAGCTTGCCCGTCAGATTCTTAATCCGGGGGAACAAAGGGATCGCTATACCACCGGCATTTATTTGAGCTATGATCCTGAAGATATTACAGGGGTGCTGGAGGATGCCTTGGTCAAGGTGGCGCGGGTTGCCGAAATTGAGCACAAGTTCATTCGGGCACTGAAAAAAGGCCGGATCATGCGCCGTCAGGATCGCGATGCGATTGAGGATGCGGTTGTTGAAGGTGTGCTCAATGCGGAGGAGGCCAAATTGTTGCGCATTGCTGATGAAGCGACAGATCGGGTTGTGGCAGTTGATGACTTTGATCCAAGCGAGTTGGGGATGAAAAATCGTGTTTCCAAGACGCCAGTTGTTGCGGCGGCGCAATAGATAGTTCAAACTAAAGACAGACTTCTTTTAAGAGAGATAAAACGTGGCTGAAAAATCAAAATCGGGCGCCAGCGCCGCACAGAAACGTGCGGCGCCCAAG
>WFOP01000248.1 GCA_015487985.1 Hyphomicrobiales bacterium | reverse complement strand
GTGGCAATGATTTCAGGGGACAATACAAAAACCGCTGAAGCGATTGCAAAGGATATTGGTATCGATCATGTTTTTGCGCAGGTATTGCCGGACGGCAAAGTTGCGGTTCTCAAACAGCTTAATGAAGCGAGTGGCGAAAATGGCGGTAAAATCGCTTTTGTCGGCGATGGCATAAACGATGCGCCGGCGCTGGCCCATGCCGATGTGGGGATTGCCATCGGCACGGGAACGGACGTGGCCATCGAGGCGGCGGACGTGGTGTTGATGAGCGGGGATTTGAGCGGCGTTGTGAACGCGTTTGACGTTTCTGCCCGCACCATGCGCAATATCAAGCAGAACCTGTTCTGGGCGTTCGCTTATAATGTGGCGCTTATTCCGGTGGCCGCCGGGGTATTGTTCCCCTTCTTTGGCATCACGCTTTCGCCAATTCTGGCAGGTGGGGCAATGGCAATATCAAGTGTGTTTGTGCTGACAAATGCGTTGCGTCTGCGCTTTATCCAGCCCAAAATCAAGGAAGACACACCTCTTGGGGGTGAAATGAAACTGGAGGCACAACCGGCATGAATATTGGAACTGCATCACAAAAGGCGGGGCTTCGGGCCAAAACCATTCGCTATTATGAAGAGATAGAACTGGTCACCCCTGAACGCAGCGCAAACGGCTATCGCAATTATTCCCAGATTGATGTGCACAAACTGCAATTCATTCAGCGGGCGCGCAGTCTGGGCTTTTCGGTTGATGAGTGTCGCCAGTTGCTGGCCCTTTACGAGGACAAGTCGCGGGCCAGCGCGGATGTGCGCGCGCTGGCACGCACCAAGCTGAAGGAAGTTGAGCGCAAGTTGACCGAGTTGCATGAAATTCAGGAAACCCTGTCGCATCTGGTGGACAATTGTCATGGTGATGACCGGCCTGACTGCCCGATTTTGAACAGTCTTTCAGAGGGCAAAAAGAAAATGTCTCAGGGATAATTTTCAGGTCTGTTGTGAAGCCTGACCGGTTGACCTATGATTTGGCGCAATAATGGTATCTGCAACGCTTTGTGCAATGGTATCTGTTTGGGTCAAGAGGGAACAAAAATGTCGGATCAACCCCTGAAAAACAAAAGCGCTTTCGTGACCGGTTCTGTTCAGGGGATTGGGCTTGCGATTGCGAAATGTTTTGCTGGGGCGGGGGCAAACGTGGCCATACACGGGTTGGCCAGCCAGGAGCGCGCAGAAACCGTTATGGCCGGGCTGCGTGAAGCGGGGGCAGGGGATGTGATATTCTTTGACACCGATCTGCGTGATGAAAAAGCCATTGCCAATATGATGCAGGAGCTGGGTGCGTGGAATGATATTGACATTTTAGTCAATAATGCGGGTATGCAGATTACCACATCGCTTGAAGCGGCCACCGGAGAAATCTGGAATGATATTCTTGGGGTGAATTTGAGCGCGGCGTTTCATACAATGCGTGTGCTGATGCCAAAAATGGCGGCGCGCGGATATGGGCGGGTCATAAATATCGCTTCGGTTCACGGGCTTGTCGCCTCGATTAACAAGGCGCCATATGTGGCATCCAAATTCGGCCTTGTTGGCCTAAGCAAGGTGGCCGCGCTTGAATATGCCAGCGTTGGCAGCAAAACCAGCGGGGGGGTCACCGTGAATTGCATCAACCCCGGCTGGACGGAGACGCAGCTTATTCAGCCCCAGATTGATGCACGTTCGGCGGATTTTGGCGGTGATCGGCAAAAAGGGGAGGCTTCGCTTCTGGCGGAAAAACAACCCTCAAAGCGCACATCCGACCCGCGTGAAATCGGGGAATTATGTTTGTTTTTGTGTCACAAAAGCGCCCACAATATCACCGGCACTTCCATTCCTGTTGATGGGGGCTGGACGGCGCAATAATTTTTGGGGCGCTGATCTTTCCGGCGACAAAAATGGCTGGCAAATGATTTCTGGATTATCATTGATCTGTGTTGAAAAAGATTTTGCTCTTGGCCTTGTTGCGCGAATGTGGTTTCTTGTCTGAAATGTGCGAAACAAAGATCCTTTTTCAAAGGGACAACGCATAAGATTTGGGAGGGCTGCAAAGTTGGATGTTTTGCAACTGGTGGTGAGCGGACTGGCAAATGGCTGTGTTTATGGCCTGATCGCGCTTGGATTTGTTCTGATATATAAAGCAACTGAGGCGGTGAATTTCGCGCAGGGCGATTTTATGATGCTGGGTGCATTTATTGCCATCTGGCTGGCAAACGCGGAATATATGGGGCTGAACTTCTGGCTTGCGGTGCCCATTGCCATCGTGATGATGGGGATATTCGGGTATCTGCTTGATGTGCTGGTGGTGCGCAAACTGTTTGGGCAGCCCCAGATTGCGGTGGTTATTCTCACCATTGCCATCGGTTTTGTATTGCGGTTTGCTGTTGGGGCGATCTGGACACACGAGCCGCAATTGCTTGACACGCCGTTTGCTGGCCGTGTGCTTGATATCGGGGGCATTGTGTTGGGCTTTGAAGAAGTTGCGGTGATAATCGTTACCCTGTTGCTGACGGGCTTTCTGTTTTTGTTTTTTCGGCGCGCCAAGCTGGGCAAAGCCATGCAGGCGGCCTCACAAAATCAGTTGGCGGCCTATTATGTGGGCATTCCGGTTAAACGCATTCAAAGTCTGGTCTGGGCCCTGGGGGGGGCGGTTGCGGCCGTTGCCGGTATTCTGTTTGCCTCCAAGGGGGCCATTGACCCCTCAACCGGACTTTTGGGCATCAAGGCATTTGCCGCTGCGGTCATTGGTGGATTTGGTTCACTGCCCGGGGCGTTGATCGGGGGCATTATCATCGGCATGGTGGAGCCGTTCGCAGCTTATGCCTTGCCGGCGGGATATTCTCAGGTTGCCCCTTATGCAATCATGTTGCTGGTGCTGATTTTCCGCCCGGCGGGACTCTTTGCTCAAATGCAAAACAAGAAAGTGTAAATCTCAGCCATGCGTTTTGTTTTCAAACGTTCCTATGACGACGATATCAGGCTTTTCAAGCATCGCCCGCAGATGTTGTGGTATTTGCTTTTGCTGGTGATCGTTCTGGCATTGCCCTGGCTGACGGATGATTTTTTTCTTGGTGAAGCGACCAATGTTCTGATCTGGGCCATTGCGGGCATGGGACTGATGGTTTTGACCGGGCATACCGGGCAGGCAAGTCTGGGCCACGCCGCATTTATGGCCCTTGGGTGTTATTCCAATGTTATTCTGCTGCAAAACGGGGTGCCGTTTATCCTTGCGTTTCCGCTGGCGGGGTTGATTACCGGTGTTGTGGGGGCGATTGTGACGTTGCCGGTTTTGCGTTTGCATGGCATTTATCTGGCGATTGCAACGCTGGCCATTTCAGTTCTGAGCGAGGACATAATTGTTATTGCGGCGCCCTGGACAGGGGGGGTGAGCGGGTTGGCGGCGCCCGCCTTTGATATTTTTGGGGTGACAATTTCCCGGTATGGCACCCCGACACTATTTTATCTGTTAACTCTTGGTGTGGCGCTGGTGGTGCTCGGTGCATATCGTAACCTGTTGCGGGCACCGTTGGGGCGGGCATTTGTCGCCATTCGGGATTCTGAAATTTCAGCACAGGCCATGGGGGTGAACATCACCAAAACCAAGGCCATTTCTTTTGGGATATCATGTACGATTGTGGGGTTGGCGGGGGCCTTGCTTGGCCTGTTTGCCGGGGCGTTTAATCACGAGACGTTTAATATCGTGCTGTCCATTCAGTTGTTTTTGATGATCGTTATCGGGGGGCTGGGCTCGATACACGGGGCATTTTTTGGCGCGCTGATTATCGGGTTTTTGCCGCAGGCCATTGCGATGACGCGGGACGGGCTGTCGGGGATTTTTGATTTGGGATCGACAACCATTCCGGGCATTGAAACGGGGGTTTTCGCAGTTATCCTGATCGGCTTTGTGCTTTTTGAACCGCTTGGGGTCTATGGGCGCTGGGTCAAAATCCGCACCTATTTCGAGCTGTTTCCCTTTTATCGGAAAGGCATGTTCAAACGGCAGAAAACCTTTCTTAAAACCGAGCGTATGAAATGAGTTTGCTGACCCTTGAAAATGTGACGCTGCGGTTTGGCGGGCTGGTTGCGGTCAACAATGTTTCTTTCCATGTCGGGGAGG
>WFOP01000247.1 GCA_015487985.1 Hyphomicrobiales bacterium | reverse complement strand
GGTGGTGGGCGCCAGCATTAATGAAGAATATGTGGCGCCATTGACTGAACTTACCGAGGAGGCGCTGTTGGTGGAAATCAAAACGTTGCGCACCCACAAAGAAAGTGTCGATCTGTTTCGGATTGGCAAAGATGAGGTGGAAGCCAGCCCGGATGGCATTGCCCTTTCAGGTCCGTTATTTGAGTTTTTGTCGGTGACCGGGATACTTTCACGCGAGGCGGCGCTGGATGTTAATTCACGGATATATCGCGAAAGCATCAGGGCGGTATTGGCCAATGTGCAATCAGCGATGGGTTTCGTGTGGATTGTGAGCGAAGGAAACTCGCGCGAGGAGCAGATCAGGGCCGGTATAGACTGGGTGCGGATCAATTTGGCAACAACAGGGTTTGGGATTGGTGTGCAACCGCTCAGTCAGCCATTGCAGGAGTATGAGGAAATGGCAGGCCTCTTTGAAAGGTGCAAATCTTTACTTGCGCCAAACGGGGGCACCGTGCAAATGCTGGCCCGACTGGGATATGCACAGGCAACAGGGCCGACACCGCGCTGGCAATTGGATGAGAAGATAATAGCGGGATAGTTATTTGGATAAAGCGGATCAAAGCCGTCTGATTTTTCAGATGCTGACTGAAATCGGGATAATTCAGCAACTGGTGACCACCGGGTTTAACAAGCGGTTGCCGGACGGGTTGCTGATTTCCCATTTCGGGGTGCTTAATCATTTAACGCGTTTGGGGGAGGGGCAGGCCCCGCACAAAATTGCCGATGCGTTTCAGGTCAGTCGGGCAAGCATGAGTAATACGCTGGACAAACTGGCAAAGCGCCAACTGATCGAGGAGCGTGCCCATCCAAGGGATGGCCGCTCCAAACTGGTCTATTTAACTGAAAAAGGGACCAAGGCGCGGCTGGCGGCGCTTGAGGCTCTTGAGCCTGAACTCATCGCAATGGGGGAAGAGGTGGACCTTGAGCGCATATCCAGGGCACTGCCCGCATTGGTTGAAATCAGGGAATATCTGGATAAGAGGCGCACTTAGAGTGTCGGGCTGACTTTTGCGCACCAAGGCCAAGCGAACAAACACTATAAGCTATTGATTTGTTTGAGCGTTGCTGGGTCTTTCATTATCCCGTTATGACCGAGGCCAGATGTCGAGATAAAATTGCAGTCGAGGGTTTCAAGGAAATCCTGAATGTTTTTGTGGGCGGAAAATTCGTCATCTTTGTCATGAATGAAGGTGAAATCGGCGCCAATTTTGTGCCGATGCGCATCGGGCAATAAAGTGTGCCACTCTGTCGCATATTCCTTTGAAACCCTGTTAAGCGAAATATCCATCAGTTTTTGTGAAAACCCCAGATTATCCAGCTTTTGAAACATGGCTTCAAAGAACTTTACCGGCATGGAAATAATTGCGATTTTTTTATCTGACAAAAAGCTGGCCGGCATGTTCAGCAAAGCCAGCCCGCCCATGGAATGGGTGACGATTTTATTTATCCGGTGCCCTTTGGTGTGAATAAATTCGCACACAGCCTCTACGCCTTCAATGCAGCCGAAAAGATGAGAATAACTGCCAAAACTATTGCCGTGGCCAATATGATCAAAGCACCAGATGGTGTTGTCACCCTCCAGCAGGGTTTTGATCAGCGGGGAAAAACGCAGGGCTGTATCACCCCAGCCATGAATGAGTAAAATATGATTTTTCCCGTTTCCGAATTTCAGGCACGAAATATCTCCCATTGAAATTGGCACAATGTAGTTCTGCGGCTGGGGAACTCTCCTGAATTTATATTGGCGCCGGCTAAACGGGTTGAACAATAATTTTTTTGAAAATTTTATGGCCAGCGATGGCGCGATTGATGCCAGGGAATGGGAAAAAAGAAAAACTGATTTTCTAAAAAGCCACGGCTTTTGCTTGTTTGAAAAATACACAGTTTTCATCCGCAGGGGGCGTTTTCAAGGCCAGAGGTTACTGGCTATTCAGTGCCGGTTCTGAAATCGGGTTCAATATATTCGGGCACCGTTTCCATGCCCTTTTGTTCCCGGATCAGGTTGAAAAACCGCGTGAACAAATAGTGAGAATCGTGGGGCCCGGGGGATGCTTCGGGGTGATATTGCACTGAAAACACCGGTTTTCCTTCAATGCTCAATCCGGCATTGCTTTGGTCAAAAAGTGAAATATGGGTTTCCTTGACACCTTGGGGCAGGCTCTTGCCCTCAACTGCAAACCCGTGATTCATGGAGGTGATTTCCACTTTGTCAGTGGTCAGGTCCTGCACGGGATGGTTGGCGCCGTGGTGTCCCTGATGCATTTTTGTGGTTTTGCCGCCCAGTGCCAGCGCCAGAATCTGGTGGCCAAGACAAATGCCAAACAGGGGCAGGCCGCTCTCCACCAGCGTTTTGACCACGGGTATTGCATATTTTCCGGTGGCCGCAGGGTCACCGGGGCCGTTTGAGAGGAAAAGGCCATCGGGTTTGTGGGCCAGAATTTCTTCAGCGGTCGCCGAGGCGGGGACAACGGTGACCTTGGCCCCCTGGGATACCAAAGAGCGCAGGATGTTGGTTTTGGCGCCAAAATCCATGGCAACAATATGAAATTGGGGGTCTTGAACTTCTGCAAAGCCTTCATTCCATGCCCAAAGTCCCTCACTCCAGCCATAGGTTTGAGTTGTGGATACTTCGCCGGCAAGATCCATGCCTACCAGTCCGGGAAATTCATTCAATTGGTTTTGTAATGCTGACATATCAAATTCGCCGCTTTCATCATGGGCAATGACTGCGTTCAGCATGCCATTTTCACGGATGTGTGCGGTCAGCGCCCGGGTGTCGAGACCGGCAATCGCGATGATATTACGGGTTTTCAGCCATGCGCCCAGAGCCTGGGCCGCCCGGTAATTTGAGGGGGAGGTGATGTCGGCTTTAAGAATGCAGCCGCGCACGCCCGAGGTGGCGGCTGGATTAACCGTTTCATTATCTTCAGGGTTGGCACCCACATTGCCGATATGGGGAAAAGTAAAGGTGATTATTTGCCCTGCATAGGAGGGGTCGGTCAGCACTTCCTGATAGCCGGTCATGGCGGTATTGAAACAGACTTCTCCGGGGGCGCTGCCGGTCGCGCCAAGCCCCAATCCTTCCAGAATTGTGCCGTCGGCGAGTATCAGCCTTGCTGTAGTCGCGTGTTTTTGCCAGCCGGTCATGATCGGTCCTTTGAAATGGAAGGGGTAATGCGATTTTTTGGGACAATAGTTGAAGGGAAAACCGAGGTCAACAGGCAGTCTTGCAGAAAAAACACAATAAAAACAGCTACTTAAAAATGCGACCGTTTGGCAGTTGGCAGGCTCTGCACAATTGAGGTATAAGCCGACGTTCCCAGCAATCTAACAAATGAGAAATTATGCGCGATAGATTAGACAGTGATCTCAAGGACGCCATGCGGGCTCAGGACAAATTGCGGACCAGTACGCTGCGGCTGGTTCTGGCCGCGATTAAGGACCGGGATATAGATGCGCGGGGACAGGGCAGGGAGCAGATTTCCGAACAGGACATTCTGGCATTGCTGCAAAAAATGATTAAACAGCGCGATGAATCCGCTAAAATTTATGATGAAAACGGGCGGGATGAGCTGGCGAAAGTGGAACGTTCGGAAATTGCAATTATCGAGGGCTATCTGCCCAAGGCAATGGGGGAAGAAGAGCTGGCGGCGGCAATAAAATCGGCAATTGAAAAAACCGGTGCCACATCCCTGCGTGATATGGGCAAGGTGGTGGGGGAGCTTAAAAACAAGTATCCCGGACAGATTGATTTCGGGCAGGCCTCCAAAACGGTAAAAGACCTGTTGAGCGGGAAATAGTTTCCTATTCACGGCGATGTGAAATGGCGTGATTCTGTGATCGGTGTGTGCTGACATAGACTAAGGCCTGTCAAATTGGTGTGAGGGAAATCATGATAAACCGTAGAACACTTGTGAAATCTCTGGGGGTATTTCTGGCGGCGGGAGCCGGCATGTTGCCCGGTATTGCTTTGGCGGAAAAACTTGAGGTTTTTGTTACATCAAAAGGCATCGCCATCAACGGATATGATCCGGTTGCCTATTTTACACAAGGGGAGCCGGTTGAGGGGCTTGAGGAACATTCGGCCATGTGGAAACGCGCGCGCTGGTATTTTTCCTCAGCTGAAAACCGGGCGTTGTTTGTTGCCAACCCGGAAAAATATGCGCCTCAATACGGGGGATATTGTGCCTATGCGGTGAGCCGGGGTTATACAGCAACAACGGTTCCTGAAGCATGGACCATCACCAATGACAAGCTGTATCTGAATTTTTCCCTTGGCGTGCGTGACCTGTGGCGGCGCGATATGGAAGAGAATATTGCACGAGCCGATAAAAACTGGCCCGGGGTTGTGCATTAAAAGGCTACTGGCAGGCGCTGTGGGAAAGCGCCGTTCAGTTTAATTCCGGCTTGGCCTATCCCTGTTTGATGGGTTAAGAAATGCCATGGGATCTGTTTCAACCGGGTTGCGATTTTTAATGCAATGACGGGTGTGGGGGTGTTGCTCTAAATTAATCCGCACTGTCATTGCGAGCGCCGACAGGGGCGTGGCAATCCAGAGTGTTTTCATGGCATGGTATAAAGGTCTGGATTACTTCGTCGCCTTGCGCCTCGTAATGAAAAGGGGGGTGTTTTTTGGAGTAAAATTCAGATGTAAAAAATTATCTGTTTGAAGCCTTGGCGCAACTTGTCGTAAGAACAAACCATGCGCTTTTCTGATACATTTTTGGAGGATATTCGCCAGCGGCTGCCTATTTCGCAGGTGGTGGGGGAATATGTGGCGTGGGACAAGCGCAAAAGTCAGCCTGGACGGGGGGACTATTGGGCGTGTTGTCCTTTTCACGGCGAAAAAACGCCCTCGTTTCATGCCGACGACCGGCGGGGGCGCTATCATTGTTTCGGGTGCGGGGTATCGGGGGATCATTTCAGGTTTTTAACCGAACATGGGGGGTTGCGTTTTCCCGAGGCGGTGGAAAAACTGGCCGGGGAAGCGGGAATCCCCATGCCGGCGCGCGATGCAGTGGCCGAAAAACGCCATGCGCAACGGGCCACTTTGCACGATGTAATGGAGTTGGCGACCCAGTATTTTGAAGCGGCGCTGGCCCATAATATTGGTGCGCGGGCGCGGGGCTATCTTAATGAGCGGGGGGTGTCGGCGAGCTTGCAGAACCAGTTTCGCATCGGATTCGCCCCGGATTCGCGCAGCGGGCTAAAAGAACATCTGGCGCAAAACGGGGTGTCGGCAGAGCAGATGGCGGCTACGGGGCTGGTGGTGCATGCAGAAGATATTGCGGTGCCCTATGACCGGTTTCGCAATCGGGTGATGTTCCCCATCACTGATTTTCGAGGCAAGCCGATCGCCTTTGGCGGGCGGGCGCTGGACCCCAATGCGCGGGCAAAATATCTCAATTCCCCTGAAACAGAACTGTTTCATAAACGGCGCACTTTATATAACGGTTTCAGTGCACAAAAGGCCTCGCGCAAGGGCAAGGATATTATCGTTGTCGAGGGGTATATGGATGTGATTGCGGCGGTTTCCGCCGGATTTGAGGGGGCGGTGGCCCCCCTTGGCACCGCGTTGAGCGAAGAGCATGTCACCTTGTTGTGGCGCATGAGTGAAAACCCGGTTTTGTGTTTTGATGGTGATAGTGCGGGGGTTCGGGCAATGGCGCGCACAACCGAAATTGTTCTGCCCATGCTTGAGCCGGGCAAAAGCGTGTCCATTGCTTCGCTGCCGGACGGGGTTGACCCTGATGACCTGATTAAAGAGCAAGGGGCAGCGGCTTTTGCCGAGCTGATAAAGCAGGCGCGACCGCTTTCAGAAATGGTCTGGAGCCTTGAAACAGCTTCGGGTCTGCCCGCAACCCCGGAGGCACGGGCAGCGCTTGAGGCGCGGCTGGGGGAGCGGGTGAAATCAATCCGGCATCCATCCATCAACAAGCATTATTATCAGGCGTTCAAGGAAAAGCTGGACAGTTTTTTTGCCCCTGCATTTTCTCCGGCGCGCCAGAATTATGCCGGTTCACGCGCCGGGCGCTCAAACAAGGGCTATTCGGGCAATCGGTCGGGGGCGGGTGGGAGAAAATATGCCGAACCGCGCGGCAAACTCCGCTCGCAGGTTTCCGATGGTTTGCGCAAATCGGCGTTGCTGCAACCGGGCGTGCGCCCAAGGGAAGTATCCAAACGCGAGGCGGTGATTTTATCTGCATTGATCAATCATCCGCGTTTGGTTGTTTTGCAAATGGAGCGTTTGGCCGATATTGAATTTGGCTCGGCCCCGGCGCGCAAAATCCTTTCGGAGCTGATAGATTTTGTTACGGAAAACCCCAAGTCGAAGGGCGCCGCTGCGCGTGATTTTTTGAAGCAAAACGGATTTGAAGCGGAACTGGCGCGCATGGACATGTTGCTGGCAGATATTGGAATCTGGCAAAGTGGCCAGGATACGGACGAATCCGACGCCAAAATCGGATTAAATCACGCATTGGCCTTGCATTACAAATCTGTTGAACTAAATAAAGAACTCAAGTCAGCCGAATTAGCGCTCGGGCAGGAACCAAGCGAGGAGTCATTTGAGCGGCTGCGTGACATTCAGAATCAGATCACAAGCGTCGATGGCACTGAAGCATTGATTGAGGGATTTGGTTTTTTATCGGGACGGGCAACGCCGAGTTTTTGAAAAAAAGGCACGGGATGTATGCTCGTTATTGCCATTTGTCGCACGGGATTTTGTGACTTTTGGTTCATTCGATGGGAAACCGGTTTTGAAACGCCTTTTAACCGGGGTGCGTTTTATTTGTTCAATCTTTACCATGCGCAAAGCTATTTCCGCTTAAAGCAGTATAAAAATTCAACGGTCGAAGAATTCGACCTTTTGTTTGGCCTAACGGCCGATGCCGTTTCACCCATTTTATACGGGTGACAGGAGAAAATTGATGGCGACTAAAGCGCAACAAAAAGAAACCCAGAAAAATCAGGAAAACGCTGAGGCACAAGGCGCCAATGACGGGCCGTTGCTGGATATGTCCGATGCGGCGGTAAAAAAGCTGATAAAGGTGTCAAAAAAGCGCGGCTATGTCACCTATAGCGAAATCAACACTATCTTGCCTTCAGATCAGGTGAAATCCGAACAGATCGAAGACATTATGTCCATGTTTTCGGAAATGGGCATCAATGTGATGGATGAGGATGAGGTGGAGGACGCCGAAGCCAAGCCCAAAACCGGCACGCAGGTGGCGACAAAAACCGGTACTGCCATTCAAAGCAAATCCAATGCCCGTGAAGGGTCCGACCGGACGGATGATCCGGTGCGCATGTATTTGCGCGAAATGGGGACGGTTGAATTATTGTCCCGTGAGGGTGAAATCGCCATTGCCAAGCGCATCGAGGCGGGCCGTGAAACCATGATTGAGGGGCTTTGTGAAAGCCCGCTGACATTTCAGGCCATCATTATCTGGCGCGATCAGCTCAATGAAGGGGAAATTTTGCTGCGCGACATTATTGACCTTGAGGCGACCTATGCCGGACCAGACGCCAAACAGGTGGCGGCGGAAACACCCCCTTTGCGCGGGCCCAACGGCAATATCGTGTTGCCGGAAAAATCCCATGTTGCTGAAACCATTGAAGAGGAGAAAAAGCGCGAAGCCGGGCAAGAGGACGGGGAGGACGACGAAGAAGAATTTGAAACAAATCTATCGCTTTCGGCTATGGAGGCCGAACTTCGCCCGCAGGTGGTTGAGCAGTTTGATATGATCGCCAAAATTTATGGCAAAATGCGTACCCTGCAGGATTCCCATACCGAAACCCAGCTGGCAGCGGAAGAGCTGAATGCCAAGGAAGTCAAAAAACTCAAGGCTTTGCGGTCGGAAGTTATTCTGATTGTAAAATCCCTGGCCCTGAATAATTCGCGGATCGAAAGCCTGATTGAACAGCTTTATGACATCAATAAAAGCCTGATGCGCACCGAGGGCCGGCTGATGCGGCTGGCGGAAAGCTATGGGGTGAAGCGCGATGAGTTTCTGAAAGCCTATTATGGCTCGGAACTGGACCCGGACTGGGCAAACAAGGTTGCGGATCTTTCCGGCAGTGGCTGGAGTGAATTTGTGCGGCGCGAACTGGATGTGATTGAAGAATTGCGCGGGGAAATTCAAACTCTGGCGGCTGAATCGGGGGTAGATATTTC
>WFOP01000246.1 GCA_015487985.1 Hyphomicrobiales bacterium | reverse complement strand
TTTCACACGAAAATGAGTCGTAAGTGGGCAAGGGAATACTTAAGAATAAA
Source organism: Hyphomicrobiales bacterium (assembly GCA_015487985.1). Taxonomy (GTDB): domain Bacteria; phylum Pseudomonadota; class Alphaproteobacteria; order Rhizobiales; family Devosiaceae; genus DROE01. The sequence continues at coordinate 7,623 of WFOP01000246.1, read as the reverse complement.
ATAATGAAAGGCTGACACATGAGCAAAATCACCAAAACAAAAAAAGAATGGCAGGCCCAGCTAAGCCCTGAAGCATATCGGATCACACGCAAAAGCGGCACCGAACGACCCGGCTCGCATCCCCTGAATAACGAAAAGCGCGATGGGAAATATAAGTGCGTGTGCTGCGGCGAAGTTTTGTTCAATGCCGAGGCAAAGTATGAGTCAGGATCAGGGTGGCCCAGTTTCTTCCAGCCCGCCAGCCCGCAGGCGGTGGAGGAACATGCGGACAATTCCCTGTTTCGCAAAAGAACGGAAGTGCGTTGCAGCGCCTGCGATGCCCATCTGGGCCATGTTTTTGATGACGGGCCAGAGCCGACCGGATTGCGTTACTGCATGAATGGAGCAGCCCTGTCCTTTGTCGCAAAAGAATAGACAAAACCCGCACGAGACAATTCAGAAACCACTTTCAGGAACCACTTTCATGAGCACGCCCACAAATCCGCCCGCACCGGTTGCGGACAAAATCGACCATGTCTCAACCCATCACGGGATTAAACGGCATGACCCCTATCACTGGTTACGGGCCGAAAACTGGCAGGAGGTCATGCGTCAGCCGGACACCCTGGCCGACCCCATCCGCAATTATCTGGAAGCTGAAAACGACTATTTTACAGCTTCATTCGGGGACAGAACCAAAGAGCTGCGGGAAACCATCTACAAAGAAATACGCGGACGCATAAAAGAAGATGAAACCGGCGTTCCCTCCCCGGACGGCCCGTTCGCCTATTATACAAAAATGGCGGAAGGCAAACAATATCCATTGTTGATGCGCACATCCCGGGACGGCGACAATGAAACCTGCATTCTGGATTGCAACAAGGAGGCGGGCGAAGGATATTTCGGTTTTGCCGGTGCGGCCCATGATCCGGCGCATAAACTGTTGGCATGGGGGTGTGACCGCAATGGAAGTGAATATTACACGATCCGCATTCGCGACCTTGGCAGGGATCAGGATTTATCCGATATCATTGAAAAATCCTCCGGGGGTACAGTTTGGGCGGCAGACAGCAAGAGCATTTATTATGTTGAACTGGATGAAAACCATCGCCCGTTTCGGGTGCGCCAGCATATTTTGGGAACCGACCAGAGTAGTGACAAAACAATCTATGAAGAAGAAGATGCCGGGTTTTTTGTTCAGGTGGGCAAAACCCTGTCGGGGAAATTCATCACCATAAATGCAGGCGATCATCAGACCAGTGAAATTCGTTTGATCGATGCCCATGCAGGGGGCAGCCCAATTCTGGTTGCCCCGCGCCGGGCCGGTCACGAATACAACGTGGACGAGCGCCACGGGGAATTGTTTATCCTCACCAATGAGGGGGGCGCGCAGGATTTCAAAATCATGACGGCGTCGCTTGAAAAACCGCAGCTTGAAAATTGGAAAGAACTGATTTCCCACCAACCGGGCACGCTCATTCTGAGTTGCAGTGTTCTTGAAAATCACTTGATCCGGCTTGAAAAGGCAAACGGGTTACCGCGCATTATTGTTCGCGACCTCAACTCTCAAAAAGAAACACCCATCGCCTTTGAAGAGGCGGCCTATTCGCTGGGAGTTTCGAGAGGATATGAATTTGACACCACAACAATCCGGTTTACCTATTCTTCCCCCACCACCCCTTCTCAGATTTTTGATTATGACCTGAAAACCGGCGAGCGGGTGCTCAGAAAAGAGCAGATTATCCCCAGCGGACATGACGCTAAAAATTATAGGACCGAGAGAATATTTGGCGTGGCCGATGACGGGGCGGAAGTTCCCATAACGCTGCTTTACCACAAGGATACGTCATTGGATGGCAGTGCCCCCTGTCTGCTCTATGGCTATGGGGCCTATGGCATTTCCATACCCGCCAATTTCTCCATTGCCACCTTGTCGCTGGTGGATCGCGGATTTATCTATGCCATTGCCCATATCAGGGGTGGCAAGGACAAGGGGTATCAATGGTATAAAAACGGGCGCGCTGCTCACAAGGTCAACAGCTTTACCGACTTTATCTGTGTTGGCGAACATCTGATTGCGAAAAAATATGTCGCGCCCGATAAGATTGTTGCCCAGGGAGGATCCGCCGGGGGCATGCTGATGGGAGCGGTGGCCAATATGCGCCCCGACTTGTTTGCCGGCATCATTGCGCAGGTGCCATTTGTGGATGTGCTCAACACGATGCTGGATGATACGCTTCCCCTCACCCCCCCGGAATGGCCCGAATGGGGAAACCCGATCACCTCAAAACAGGATTACGCGCTTATTGCCAGCTATTCCCCTTATGACAATGTTGAAGCCAAGCCCTATCCTTGTATGCTGGTGCTGGCGGGTCTGACGGATCCGCGCGTTACTTATTGGGAGCCGGCGAAATGGGTGGCCCGGTTGCGCGAGAAAAAAACCGACGCCAATCCACTTTATCTCAAAACCAATATGGAAGCAGGACACGGGGGGGCCTCGGGGCGCTTTGATCGCCTCAAGGAAACGGCCCTCACACAGGCCTTTGCGTTAGAAGTTACCTCCAACACCCTTGACTAATTGTCGCACCCTTCTTATTCGCCTATACTCTTGCCCAAACAGCCTTTGCGCACCGCGCCCTGGCAGAATGAAAACATTTAGGAGGCCCAAATGGCTTTTGAACTCCCCGAACTCCCCTATGCCTATGATGCACTTGGTGAATTTATGTCCGCCGAGACTTTTGAATATCACCATGACAAGCACCATCAGGCCTATGTCACCAACGGCAACAAACTTCTTGAAGGCTCCGGGCTTGAGGGCAAAAGCCTTGAAGAGGTTGTCAAAGGCTCGTTTGGCAGCAATGCGGGTCTGTTTAACAATGCGGCCCAGCACTATAACCACCTGCATTTCTGGAACTGGATGAAGCCCAATGGCGGGGGCGCCATTCCCGGCGCATTGGAGGCCAAAATCATTGCGGACCTTGGTTCGGTTGCCGAATTTCGCGACGCGTTTATCACTGCCGGCACCACACAGTTCGGGTCCGGGTGGGCTTGGCTCACGTTAGCCGAGGGCAAACTCAGCGTGACCAAAACCGCCAATGGCGAAAATCCGCTGGTACACGGGGGCATCCCCCTGCTGGGCGTGGATGTCTGGGAACATTCCTATTACATTGATTATCGCAATGCGCGGCCCAAATATCTGGAAGCCTTCTTCGACAACATGGTCAATTGGGAATATGTCGCCCAACTGTTTGATGAGGCCTCCTAAACGCTTCATATTGCAGCACTGAATTATTAAAGCCGGTCGGTAATCTGACCGGCTTTTTTGTTGATGAATCTGATATCCGGTCTTTGTTTGACTGCCTGATGTGTGTTAACCTTTTGCCAACCTCTTGGGAGACGGCATGTGGCTGCAAGAAAAAAAACTATTGCAATTTTAACGCAGAGTCCGGCTCTGGGTTCAATAATTGCCATGGTTCTGGATTGTGAAGAACAATTTTTTGTTCAGACCTTCGCCCATACAACCATGCTCAAGCGCCACGCGCGCATAGCCCCGATTGACCTTGTTGTCTGTGATTACCAGATCGGGCCTGTCAATGCAGCGCAACTGGCCATTGATCTCCGACAGGCCAATCAAACACCGGGCACAAAATTCATTGTGCTGAGTGAACGCATGGATGCCCAAATCCGGCAGGCCTGCATCTTTTCCAACATAGACGAAGTTATCGTCAAACCCATGTCCCCGCTGTTTCTTCGGGATCGAGCATTGGCCCAACTCATGTCAGATCAAAGCCATGCTTCTCATACCCGTGATCCGGGGCGGAAAGAACAGCAAGCAAAAGACGCGCCTTTGGCAGACAATGTTGTTTATCTCTGGGGGAAAAACCACACCATGCCAACTGAGCGGCACCCTGAGCGCTAAAGCGCTTTTATAACGCAAGCAGCTTGCTTACATGGTCCCATATTTCATCGACATTCTCGGCAAACTGCATATTCTTGTGGGCCTGCTGAAATGTGTGGGCAAAGACATCGGCTGAAAAACCGCGCACGATCTCAAACGCATTGTTCTGGTTCAAAAACACCATTGGCACACGGGCACCCAGTTCTTTGACCGTCAAAAAATGGCTGGTGGCCGTTGCCAGTGAACCGGGCAGGATCACAAAACAATCGGCAAGCCTTACCAATGTTGCAAGGCGTTCTGCACGATCAGGGATAATCTGAATTGTGATGCTCTGCAACACATCAGGAAGCGCATATTCCTTGTCGACGATCAGTTCGATCGTCGCCCCCTTGGCGCAGGCACTCTTTAGCAGAGCCACCGGCACGTCGTCGTTCTCCACCAGACACACCAGCTTTACCCCGTGGCGGGCCAACAGGCTCCCGGTTTGGGACATGATAGCGGTTCGGGTGGCGTCCCCCGGCCCCTTGTCAGAGGCAAAAATAACCAAGGTGGGATTAGCGGCCACGTCTAAAACTCCCCAAGATTCCACGCACCAGCGAATCTCCAAGGGAACGGGCAACGGTACGCGCCAATTGTTTCACGGCGGTTTCTGTCACCGATACGCGAGTTGAACGACGGTTGTTGCTGGGGGTCGGCCTGACTTCTTCTTCTCTTTTCTGGTTGGTGCGCGCGCGTCTTTTCAGCACCTCAAAAGCAGATTCGCGATCAACCACATCATCATACACCCCCGAAACAGGGCTGTTGGCGATGGTCTGGTTGCGTTCCTGCAAGGTAACAGGCCCCATGCGCGAAGAAGGCGGGCGCATCATGGTGCGCCCCACAATTGAGGGCACGCCTTTTGATTCAAGTGTTGAAACCAGCGCTTCACCAACGCCAAGCTGGGTGATGACATCTTTCGTATCAAAATCAGGGTTGGGCCGGAAAGTTTCCGCCGCTGCACGCACCGCTTTTTGCTCGCGCGGTGTATAGGCACGCAAAGCATGTTGCACGCGATTTCCAAGCTGGGCCAGAACCGCATCGGGCATGTCCGCCGGGTTCTGGGTAACAAAATAAACGCCCACCCCTTTGGAGCGTACCAGTTTGACCACCTGCTCTACTTTTTGCAGCAGGATTTTTGGCGCTTCATCAAACAACAGATGGGCCTCGTCAAAAAAGAATACCAGTTTTGGTTTGTCCGGGTTGCCAACTTCGGGCAGTTCTTCAAACAGTTCGGACAATAACCAGAGCAGAAATGTGGAATAAAGCCGGGGTGACATCATCAGTTCATCCGCCGCCAGAACCGAAATGAATCCGCGCCCATCGGTGTCGGTGCGCATCAGGTCTTTTATGTCCAGCGCCCGCTCGCCAAAAAACAAATCGCCGCTTTGCTGTTCCAGCACCAGCAAGGAACGCTGAATTGCGCCAATAGAAGCCGTTGAAACCCCGCCATAGGTCAGTGCGATTTCTTTTCTGTTCTGTCCCACCTGAACCAGCAGGGCGCGCAGGTCTTTAAGGTCAAGCAATAGCAACCCTTCATCATCGGCAATCTTGAAGACGATGTTGAGCACACCTTCCTGAGTGGGGTTTAAGTCGAGCATTCTGGAAAACAGTAATGGTCCCATTTCCGATACGGTAGTGCGAATGGGGTGCCCCTGACGGCCAAACAGGTCCCAGAAAATCGTGGGGAAACTCTCAAACGTATAATCTTTGAAACCAATATCGCTGGCGCGGGCAGCCAAAAAATCCTTGTGGGTGCCGCTGGTTGCAAGTCCGGACAGGTCCCCTTTTACATCGGCACAAAAAACAGGCACCCCGGCACGGGAGAACCCCTCGGCCATGATTTGCAGGCTGATTGTCTTGCCGGTTCCGGTGGCCCCGGTAATCAGGCCATGCCGGTTGGCATATTTCAGGGGCAGATATTCAGCTTTGGTGCTGGTCCCCAGGTAAACACGATCATCTAACAGCATAAAAGGCCTCTCCCCGTTTTTCTGGCGCACTTATAGCTAGTATGAGCGCTATGTCACAAGGCAAAACCTGAATTTGCAGATTATTTGCTCCCTGACCTTGGCAGTTCCCGCTCCCGACCCTATTTAACGGTCAGGAAAACTGTCAGGGAACCAAAATGCTCATCAGCACCACCGACACTTTACAAGGTTATTCCATTGACGAATATTTTGGCATTGTCACCGGCGAAACAATTTCGGGCGCAAATGTTGTGCGCGATATTATGGCGACGGTTACTGACTATGTGGGTGGGCGAAGTGGCACCTATGAAGAAGTTCTTGAGGAAGCGCGCCAAAATACGCTTAGGGAAATCTCCGACCGGGCAAAACTTTTGGGAGGCAATGCCGTTATCGGCGTTTCTTTTGATTATGAAACCATCGGGGGACGCGGGGCCATGTTGATGGTCACAGCCACGGGAACCGCTGTTAGCATCTCCAAAAAATAACCGGGCTTTCTTGATTATTCGCCAAAATAGCTTTCGGCTACAGTATCCAGAATTGAACCATCATCCAGCGCATTCCCATTTGTCAGAAAGACAAAAACAACTTCACCGTCAGGATAATATCTAAAGTCCGCCTCAAACCCCTCATAGCTTCCCCCGTGGCCAAACCAGCTTCCCCATTCATCACCATCAATCCCGATTCCCAGACCATAACTCTCATCTGCGTTTGAACCTGTTTGCATTTGCTTCAGCAATTTTGCGCCGATTATTTTTTCATCCCTGAACAGGGCCATGGCAAACCTGGCCAGGTCAGCGGCACTGGCAACAATCGGGCCGTCACCAAGCACGCTGGCCCATGCCAAGTCGCTTACATCCGCAAACTCGTCGCCGGCATATCCGTGGGCCAGCACCGAGGTGCCAACCGGCTTACCAACGCTGCTTTGCGTCATTCGGGCATTTGAAAAAACCTTTTCTTCAAGGGCCGCTTGCAGCGAACCACTTATCCCGGTCAAAATATGGCCCAGCAAAACATAATTGGTGTTGCTATATTCAAACCCCCTGCCCGGCTCATTTGTTGGGGGGGATCCGAGGGCAAAAGCGATTGCCTGAGAGGGGGTCCATTGCTTTTGCGGCTGTTTTTCGCTTGCAGCAAAAAAATCGTCACCGAGATAATCCGGCACCCCGGAAGTGTGATTTAGCAGTTGGCGAAGCGTAACCGCGTCACTGTTTGCCAATTGGGCAATATTGTTGATGTCCTTGATGAGAGGCCAAACCGGCTCATCAAGCTGCAATGTGCCCTCCTCAACGAATCCCAGCACCGCTGCGGCAACGATGCTCTTTCCCGAGGAGGCCAGATAAAACCTGGTTTCAGGTGTCACCGCCACATTTGCACCATGCACTGCAATGCCCGAAGTTGCCACCCGTGTTTGATCTTGTGCAGAAACCAGCAAAACGCCGCCGGAAAGCTCCTGTTGCACCAGATAGTCTTGCAGAATTTTTTCAAGGCTGATGGCCTGAACCGGAAATGCCAGAGCAAAAAAAAGACTGATCGAAATATAGACGCGGCCAATTAAGTTTCCAGTTGTTTCAAGGTTCATAAAAATTGCCTTTTCCCTGCCCCATGATCATTTGGTTTAATCCGTTCTTGTCAGCAATCACATACACTGGCGCGAAACGCTCATTTTTTTTGCCAACCTGACTTACCTGCTTCACGGGAGATTTAATTTACCAGTTTTGCAATGAATTTAATGAAATTCTGAAT
>WFOP01000245.1 GCA_015487985.1 Hyphomicrobiales bacterium | reverse complement strand
CCGCAGGGTCGGTCAGCCATAAGGTCACCTGATCTCCGGCCACACGGCCATCAACTTCAATGGCGCGCCCCTCCTTGGTCAAAACCGATCCGGAAAAAGCGACCCCATGGGCGCGCAATTCATACATCCGGTCTTTGAGGGTGCGAATTTCTTCCGGCGGCAGGTCTTCTTCCAAGGGTAATTCGCCAAGGGACTTGAGCAGCGCATCTGCGGGGTTAATCAGCGCATCAACATCATCATCAGCAAAGGTCAGGAGCGCTGCCAAAGCTGCAGGCCCGCCAAGAACCCGTGGTTTGCCCCAGCCATTATCAATATCCTCATAGGCATCATCCCAAACAAGCACCAGGCCGGGATGGGCTGCCAATACAGATTCAGAACGCTCCAGCTCCGCTTCCATTTTGGCAAGTTTTTGAGACCAGATTAGAGAGCCTGATTTTTCAATTCGCGATAAACGTATGGCCCAGACAAGGGTGGCAAAGGCAAACAGAACCGAAGCTGTGGTAATTATGAACCCTGCATCAAACCCGCCAAACAGCGCATTGGCTGAAGTTTCGCTGGCCGGGCTTTGGGCAAAAGCTGAGGCAAAAAGCGCTGGCAGGCCCGCGCAGACAGGCGCAAGGCTGCGGACCACCTGTTTCAGGCGTCGCCTAGTATAAAAACCCCACTTTTCCGGGCGCTGTTTCATCACCGCTCCAGTCGAGACAAGAAACCTCAACAATTGGTTAACAAAAGACTAACGACCCACACTCATGAGGTGCTTCGCAGATTCCTGCCAGCATAAATTGCCAATTGTAATAAAAAAATCCCGCAAAAACGGTGTGTTAGAAGGCACGCTAAAGCGCTCTAGCAGCGATGGGGAATTGCAACCTGTCTTGAAGCCCAAGAAAAAGGGGCCAGTTTGGCCCCTTGATCCGTGGTTAAGAAAGGTCAGGCCTATTCTGAGCGCCTATTCTGTCAGGCGAAAATCAATGTGCTCACGAATATTGTGGCGGATTTTGCCATCAGCCGAAGGGGGGTATTTCCACTTCTTAATGCCGCGTAAAGTATCGCGAGCAAAACATTGATCCGGTGTCGAAACAATCCGTGGATTGATTACCGAGCCATCAGGGGCAAGATCAAATTCAACCACAACAACACCTTCAACACCCTTTTGGGCGCAACGGGCAGGATAGGAGAAGGGAAATTTTATATCGGGAAATATCACACTTGATAGGACAATTCGCCTGTCCGGTTTTGGATCCAGCTTTGTTGGTCCGATAGAAGAACTGCCATCTGGCCTCTCAGAGGAAAACTCGGAGCGGTGCGCTGGCGGTGGTGGCGCGGTTAATGTTTCCGGGGATGGCGGTGCTTGTTTGGGGGGATCGGGCTTACCACGTTCGCGTATAACGGTAATGTCCTTAATGTCAGGATTTTTTTCGATAGTAATCATCTCTGGCCCAGCGATTAATCCCGCCATGACCAAAAATAGCCCCGCAGTGACCATTGCGGCAATTGGCAGCCCTAGAGCCAGCCGTAAACTGCTAAAAAAGTCTCGTTTTTCTAATTGATTTTTCATTGCTTGGCTTCCCTCTCTAATAGCGCGCCAATGGCAGGCGGCGTTTTAAGTGCAGGCAACGCAACAAGCGAGCAAATCCAGAATCATGGGCCGGTAATCAGATGCAAAAGGGCCAGATAGAATAAGGATTAACCAGCACAAGAACTCTAGCATGAAAAATGTTCATCACCAAACAGCGATGTTGCTGATGACAACATCTGTAAAAATCCGTATAGAGATAAATTGAAAACTATTTCAAAGCATGAGCCAGTTTTGAATTGGGCAATCGTCCCAAAGCATTAGAAATCCACCACGCGGTCTCAATCAAACGCTCAAGATCAATGCCTGTATCAACCCCTAAACCATGCAGCATATAGACCACATCTTCACTGGCAACATTGCCAGAGGCCCCTTTGGCATAGGGACAGCCGCCAAGGCCAGCGATAGAAGCATCAACCACCCGCACCCCTTCTTCAATACAGGCATAAAGATTAGCCAGCGCTTGCCCATAAGTATCGTGAAAATGACAGGCGAGGTTTTCCATCGGGATAGAAGCGGCAACGGCCTTTAGCATGGTGCGGGCTTTGTCCGGCGTGCCAACCCCAATCGTGTCCCCAAGGGAAATCTCGTCACAGCCCATATCAAACAGCTTTTGGCTCACCTGTACTACATTGCCAAGCGCAACATCCCCCTCATAGGGACAGCCCAATACGCAAGAAACATAGCCGCGCACCGAAACACCATCAGTTTTGGCCTGCTCGACCACGGGCCGAAACCGCGCAAGGCTTTCTTCTATAGAGGCGTTGATATTTTTATGGCTGAAACTTTCCGACGCTGCACCAAAAACCGCAATTCGCTCAGCTCCAGCTTCGCGCGCTGCCTCATAGCCTTTTTCATTGGGCACCAGCACCGGATAGGTAATATCGGGTTTCTTTTTTATACCT
>WFOP01000244.1 GCA_015487985.1 Hyphomicrobiales bacterium | reverse complement strand
GTTTCATAGAGGCCGGGGACCTTTTCGGGCCTTGCCCGGACGTATGAAATTTTCCTTCAGACCAAGGTCGGAGGTAAAAAAATCAGTTTCTGGTACTTTGGTCTATTTTGAAGGTTTTAACCGGTTTTATGAATGCTGGATTCTGCCAGCACAATGCCGCAGATAACCAGAATTGCGGCAATCAGGTGATAGTTCTGGAAGGTCTCCCCCACCAGTAAAACCGAAAGCAATGTGCCGGTGAGGGGTAGCAGATTGATGAAGATGGAGGCGCGGTTGGCCCCGATTATCTCAACACCGCGTGCATAAAAAAGCTGGGCGAGGATAGAGGGAAAAAGCATCACATAGGCAATAAGCAGCCAGCCGCGAAGTGTAATTTGGGGAAGAAGCTCAAGGAACTTTGACATCCCGCCACTGATAAAAAGTTGGGAGAGCAGGGCGGTAACCAGGGCAAAAAATGCACAAACGGCCAGAAAGCTCAGCCAGTGTACTTTGGGTTTGAAGCGCAGGGCGAGGGAATAGCCGGCATAAAACACGCAGGCCAGAAGTACCATGGCATCACCGATATTGACGCTCAGGGACAGGATGCGGGCCGGCTCGCCGGCGGTTGCCACCCAGATAACCCCCATGATTGTAATCGACAGGCCAATGATTTGCAGCAGGCGCGGGCGCACGCCAAATATTATCAGATTGCCCAAAAGCACAAAGACGGGAATGGAAGCCTGTTCCATGGAGCCGTTAATGGCCGAGGTGTGCAATGAAGAATTATACATCAGGATATTAAAGCCGGTGAAACCAAGGGCGCCGAACATGGCGAGCAGTGGCAATCCGGGTTTCAGCTTCTGCCAGTCGCGCCTGACATGGGGCCAGGCAATGGGGGCCAGAATCAGCAAGGCGCCGGCCCAACGGCCAATAATGAGCATGGAGGGGTCCACATGACCCACCGCCAGTTTGCCCGCTGTGATGTTGCCGCCCCAGAATATTGTCGCAAGAACAAGCAATAAATAGGGATTTGCCGCCAGATTGTGAAATAAATTGCTCTGGTTTAATTGATGATTTTGTGGGTTTGGCATATCAGCCCTTGTAAGTGTTGCTGTGCAGACTTATCAGCAATTGAACAGGGCACAAACATGTGAGCGTAAATTATTACACTTAATTGCCACAATGGGATGGCATCCGCCTATCTGAAAAATATTCAGGCATTGTCTGTTTGTGTGCGCGGATTTGGACAGGGTGGATTTGGGGGACTGAAAAATGGCGAATGTGGTGGTTGTCGGCTCACAATGGGGCGACGAGGGCAAAGGCAAGATTGTTGACTGGCTGGCGGACCGGGCCGATGTTGTGGTGCGTTATCAGGGGGGGCATAATGCCGGTCATACGCTGGTGATTGATGGCAAAGTATATAAATTGTCCCTGTTGCCTTCGGGACTGGTGCAGGGGAAAACCTCTGTCATTGGTAACGGGGTTGTGCTGGACCCGCGACATTTTGTTGAAGAGGTGAAAAAACTGCAGGGGCAGGGGGTGGATATTTCCCCCGACACGCTGATGGTTGCGGCCAATGCACCGCTGATTTTGTCTCTTCACCAAGAGCTTGATGCCATCCGGGAAGGCTCAAATGCGGGTTTGAAGATCGGCACAACCAAGCGCGGGATCGGTCCGGCTTATGAGGACAAAGTGGGGCGGCGCGCCATTCGGGTGATGGATTTGGCGGAGCCGGAATCCCTGATGGAAAAAATTGAGCGTTTGTTATTACATCACAATGCCTTGAGGCGGGGGATGGGTATCAAGGAAATCGTTGCCCGGGATATATATGATGAATTGAGCGGGGTGAGGGATTTTCTTTTGCCGTTCATGGGGCAGGCGTGGCGGCTTCTGGACGATATGGTGAAACAGAATAAACGTATTTTGTTTGAAGGGGCGCAAGGGGCGTTGCTGGATAACGATCATGGCACTTATCCCTTTGTTACCTCTTCAAATGTTGTTGCGGGGCAGGCCTCGGCCGGTTCGGGGGTTGGTCCGGGAAAACTGGATTATGTGCTGGGAATTACCAAGGCCTATACAACGCGGGTTGGCGAGGGACCTTTTCCAACCGAACTGAATGATGATATCGGGCAGTTTCTGGGGGAAAAGGGCCATGAATTTGGTGTTGTGACCGGGCGCAAGCGGCGGTGTGGCTGGTTTGATGCTGTTCTGGTGCGCCAGATGGTGAAAATCAGCGGCATTAACGGTATTGCCCTGACAAAACTTGACGTGCTGGATGGTCTAAGCGAAATTAAGGTTTGCACAGGCTATGAACTGGACGGAAAACTGTTGGATTATTTTCCTGCCTCAATGGGGGCACAGAGTCGGGTTAAGCCGATTTATGAAACGTTGGAAGGGTGGCAGGATATTTCAGCTGGCGCCAGAAGCTGGGCGGATTTGCCCGCTCAGGCAATAAAGTACGTGCGCTATATTGAAGAATTAATTGGTTGTCCTGTAGCGTTACTTTCAACAAGTCCGGAACGGGCTGATACGATTATGGTAACAGACCCTTTCCAAACATAAGATTATTTGGCAAAACCACACCTGGAACTTTGGGTATCGAGTAAAATATGGCAAATTACCAAGAACTGTTGAGCAAAGCCGTTGAAGCATTGCCGGAAAATAATGGCGCTTCAAGACGTGATGTCTATGAAAAAGCGCGCAAAGCTCTGGTCGCTCAACTTCGTGCCATCAACCCCCCGTTGCCTGCGCGTGAAATTACCCAGCATCGCCTTGAACTGGAAGACTGTATTCGTGAAGTCGAACATAATGCAACCGAAGCGCTTTTGGGGGGATTAAAGGACACAAGCGAAGAATCCATTCCCGTCAGTGAACCTGAAGCCGTTAAAGAAACGACACCGGCCCCGGATAAAAATGTGCCGGGCAATGGGGGTGCTCAGGACAGCGTGCAGGGTGCCCCTGAAAGCAAACAGGATGTGGCGGTGGCTGAAAAACCGGCCCTGCAAGAAGTAAAAGAAGTCGGGGCGCCAAAAAAAGAGCCTGTGGTTGCACCGGAGGTGGCCACGCCGGTTGTTGAGGAAACCGCAACGCCGGCTGGAGCCGTGTCTGAAAATGAAGCAGGCGGGGATAAGGGAAACAAGGAATCCGGTGTGGAGGCCGGTGCGCCGAAAACTGTTGAGCCGGCTGGTGCCATAGAGACCGACAAACAAAGTGAAACGCTGGACGACATCATTGCGCAATCTGAGCAAAGCAAGGCTCAACAGTACAAAAGCGAGGGGCCTGATGTTAAAACGCCTTCTGCCGCTGAAGAAGCCGGGGGGGCTTTAGCCCCGGATATATCCAAGCCGGTTGAGCCGGTTGTTTCATCAACCCGGGAATCCGACAAGGGAATTGGTGCGGCCATGTCGCGGGTGCGCGAAGTTGAAAATGATGTTCCCCCCAATGGGCTGAAGGGACCGGTGATCAGTCCGGCTGTGCCAAGGGGCGCCCCACCTGCGGGCATGGCACCAAATGAAAATGGCAGCACTCTGCCAGCATCGGTTCAGGGGTCGCCGCTGGAGGGGGCTGACGCCGTTGACCTTGGTAAGGCCGGGCCGACATCGGGTGCTGATATGTCAGACGCAGAATTGCTGGCGCAAAAGCTCACCGGGGGGGGGCGTGTCGAACGCGCACCGGCAGGGGAAGTGCAGAGCGGCGATTTGCGGGCAGGAGATTTTTCGGCAGATTCACACAATGGCGGCGCTGGTGCGGGTGTTGACAGGATCGAGGGCGAAAATGACGCGCAATCTGTCGTGGACCGGGCAATTCAAACCCTGGACCGGGAAGCGCGCGGGGAAGGCGTTGCGGAAGAAGATGGCGGAGAGGTCAGGTCGGCAAAAATTGACCGTGCTGGTGATTTGTCCGTGGGGGATGTTGCTTTCAGCTCCGTGGGGGATGAAGAACAAAGCAGCGGCGGACTGACGATTTTTCTGGTGTTGGTTATTTTGCTGCTGGGGGCAGTTGGCGGGGGCGGATACTGGGCCTGGAAAGAGGGATATGTGGACCTTGATTCCATATTTGCCTCATCGGGTGAAAATCAGGGGGAGGTGCAAACGGCCCCCGAGCAGGTTCCGACTCAAACGGGCACACCAATCCGGCAGGTGGGGGCCACGGGCAATGACGAGGCCTCGGGGCCGGGTAATACTGCAACAGATGTGGAACCGGCAGACCCGACGGACCCCAATGTTGCCCTTGAAGATCCCAATAAAACCGACGAGCGTCTGGTTGCAACCCAAGATGGTGCCGATGCTCAAACGGGCAATGTGGCCCAGCCAAATGGCGCCGATGACAAGATTGAGGACCGTCTTGGCGCTGAGGGTGGCACAACGGACCCCTCTTTGACGCAGGAAGGTGACCCGGCCAGTGCCGGTGCAAATGCGAGCGCGCAGTCCCTGCTGCTTGAGGCTTCGACCGATGGTAATTCGGGTGCCGTTCCGTTTTCGGGAACCGTGGAATGGAGCCGGGGCGTTGACGAACTTGGCGAACCTACTTTGATCGGGCAGGCAAATATTCCGGCGCGCAATATGAAAGTAAAAGTTCTTATCCGGCGCAATGGTGATGCCAGTCTGCCAGCAAGTCATTTAATGGAAATTGATTTTGATGTCAGTGAAACCTTTGTGGGGGGCGCTGTTGCCGGTCTGCCCGGTATTTTGTTGAAAAACGAAGAACTGGTGCAGGGGGTTGCTCTGGTGGGCGCATCGGCGCGGGTGGTTGGCAATTCGTTTTTATTCGCCCTGAGTGCAGCGGATCAGGATATCCGAACCAATCTGGACCTGCTTGAAAACCGCAAGTGGATGGATTTGGCGCTGATATATGCGTCGGGTAACCGCGCCATTATCACTCTTGAAAAAGATGATGCGGCGCAGGCCTTGTTCCGTGATGTGATGGCGCAATGGCAGGCGGCTTCAGGAGGCGGTGCGCCTGATACGTCAAGCGTGGTTCTTGATTCTGTTGATGGGGCAGCCGGTGCAACGGACCTGCTTCAGGACTCAGCTGCGCCGGCGTCTAATTGATTTTGAGGGAGGCAATGCCGGCATTGTTGGCATTGAAC
>WFOP01000243.1 GCA_015487985.1 Hyphomicrobiales bacterium | reverse complement strand
CCACCTACACCGACTTCTGCCGACCAGTTGTTGGGTTGCACCAAAAGTTTCGTGCCTGCAACATCCACCTGACTGCCACCGGAAAAATCATAATAAATGTTGGCAAGTCCGTACATACTGGAATTGATATTCGTACCATCTTCTGCGACCCAGGCTTGCTCTTTCTCAATATTAACCCCCACACGAGCCACCAGAGAGTTTCCGTGGTCAAGCGAAACATTCTCGCCCGCTCCCCCGCTAAAGCCGGTAAACTGAACTAACGAATAAGCCAACTGCGCGTTTGGCGTAAGCACCAGTCCGTCACCAATATCAAACTGCTGACCCGCCTCCAGACTCAGGGCATAAGTCTGCCCGAAATTATCATTGGTCAATACACCGGTGGCAGCACTGTTCAGATCACTGAAAGTCCAGCCAATCTGCAATTGTCCATCTACATAAAACCCCTCGGCACCAAACCATGTCCCAGTTAATCCGGCGCCAACCCCTTGGGTGAATATTGAACCATTGCCCGTGCCTGAAAAGATATTTGTGCCAGCGCTACCATAAGAAATGTTTGCACCAACCGCGAACTGTCCGCGATCATCAATGTGAATCACTCCGTCCATCCCGGCGGTCATTTTCCAGGCATTGGTTTCAAATGTGCTTGCGGTTGTAGAGCTTTGTGGACTTACTAAAGCGTGGGAGGCCTCAACAATACCCCAGACAACACCATCTCGCTCCTCACCATCGGAATAAACGCGCGAATTGGTGCGCTGGCGCATGGTTGAAAGGCTGTTTAATGCGCTTAACGCTTGTGGATAGATCTCATAAGTTGCAGTGAGGGGGCTTAGTGCCTGCCCTAAAAACCAATCCATGCCTGTTTGCTCTAGCACATAAGAAAAGGCACCAGAAATTACCGGCGTGCCAACCAGCACAAAATCACCGGCATTGGAAGTACCAGCAACATCAACTACCAAAATATCATTGCCAGTTGCCGCGCTCGTTGAAATGTCAGTTACAACAATATTAGTTGCGCCACCTGTTACATTGCCACCAACAATAAGCTGATCGGCTGTGTCAGTGCCAAAATTCACATCAATATTTATCACGCCAGCGCCGGTATAATCGCCCGCAATGGTCAGGTTATTTCCCACCGCGCCATTGGTTAAATTGATTATACCCGCATTATTCATTGCGGCGATGGTTTCGCTCGCCATTATATTAAGTGTGCCGCCTGCGCCGGTTGCAACAGAGGCACTATCAGCAATTGCCGCTCCACCATTTAGTGACAATGTGCCAGCGCTGATTGTGGTCAATCCGGTATAGGTGTTCGCTCCAGAGAAAATTAACTCACCCGCACCGATTTTTTCTAACGGGCGAGGTCCTGCGGTTTCAGAGATAATACCGGATTGTTCGGCACTTCCAGCTAACACCTGAACTTGAGTAGTGTTAGAATTGATATTGATAGGGTTGGCAATATTTACACCATTGGCATAATCAATTACCGAACCAGTGGTGGTGATTGTGCCAGTGCCAGCCGCGTTGTCATTTTGCAGTGATAATGTGCCACCAGCAAGTGTAATTCCGCCAGAGAAATCATTACTTCCAGAAAGGCTAAGAATGCCAGCGCCTAGTTTCACTAAATAGCCAGTTCCCGAAATAGTGCCAGCAATTTCCTGATTGCCAGCATTGCCAGTTGTCAGACCACCAGCCGTTAAATCTATTGTAGTGCCTGTTGTGGTATTTATTGCACCTATAGTGTTATAGCCATCGTTTTCGAAGTAAGCCCCAGAGTTCAAGTCAATATCAGCATCAGACGCAAATGCGTTTGCTTCGACATATAATTGAGCGCCGTTAACATTAATATCGGTTGAAGCGATTGAACCTGTAATTGAAAATATGCCATCATTAACAATAGTGCTGCCAGTATATGTGTTTACTCCGGTGAGGGTTGAAGTTCCGATGCCTTGTTTAATTAGTCCGCCAGTGCCAGAAATGACGCCATAACTAAGAAAATTAGATGAATTTCCATAAGTTAAATCAGCTCCATTAAGAAAGACATTGCCCGACCCAGAAAAATTGCCAATAGTTTCATCATTGCGGACTTCAAAAGTTGAAGTGCCAATAGTAGTAATGTGAACACTATCTTCAATCGCATTATTGCCGGCATTGTCGGCAATGAGAGTTCCACCATTGATAAGTGATATTCCAACAGTTGCATCTAAATTAGCACCAGTAGCTGTTATTGTGCTTCCTGCTCCATCCACAGTAAAAAGTGTAAAAAGATTATTGTCACCGCTAAGGGTCATATTGCCAGAGCCAATTTTACGAAATTGAGCGCCAGAATTTCCTATTAGACCGCTAAAAACACTATCATTATTATTGCCGCCAGTAGTTAGCTCTTGCCCTGAGTCGATAATTACCGTTCCTGAACCTGCCAGCGAGCCGATAGTTTCACTGCTATCAACACGAAATACTCCACTTGCGCCTGAAATATTTACATTACCCAAATCATTAATGGCTGTCCCGCCTAATGCTCTAAGAGTGCCATCCAGGATAATCGTGTCACCGGCATAAATATTTGTGCCGGTAAGAATTATTTCTCCGGTACCGTCTTTTATAAAGCTGCCTGTTCCAGGACCAAAAATATCGCCGCCAAGCGTTGCGCTGCCGCCATTTTGAATGAAACTGGTGTCATAATCGCCAATAATCTCAATATTGTTAAATATCTCGACTGTGTCGGATAAATGGATAGAGCTTTCCTGTGTTAAAATATCACCAGCTCCAGCAGCATCATCGTGCGCAAGTGTAACCGAAGCGTTGGATAAAATCAGGCCGCCAGCTTGGCTGTTGCTCCCGCTCAAAGTCAACATTCCTGGCCCGGTAACTGCTACAAAACCGGTGCCGACTATATCTGCAGAGACGGTTGCAGCCTCGTTCATTGTAAATGTAGAAGACGAGTTTGTAACCAAATTGTCCGGAGAGAAAGACGGAGTGTCGCCAATTTCATAGCCGCTGGTATCGAATGTAATATCATCAACAACCTGATCGCCATCAAGTTCAACAAATCCGCCAGTTGCACCTCCAAATATTGCATCTGCCCCGATTGCCCATGCCTCGTTAGTTGTGCCAGCGGCATTATTTGTCCAATTGTTAGTTGCTGCGTCCCATGTTCCAGCGCCACCGACTGGTGCTCCATTACCGCTGGTTGTGTCGCTTCCATCCCAATATAAGGTTTGAGCATTCGCTGCCATTGGAAATAAGCCAAAAGAGACCGCACAAAGGGCGGTTGAAACCAGAAGGGCATTGATAGGCTTGCGTGTAATTTTGTTTCTCATTTTATTCCCAAAAAACAGAGCTGCACCGGAATTGATTTATGCAAACTATGCGTATCAGAGGGAATGATGAGGACAAGAGAGAGGGGCGGCGTGTAGGCAGAAGTTTCGCAAAATGGTATTGTTTTTCGTGAATTTGTATTTTTTTTCCTAACTCACTCAATATATTAGAGCATTCTTCAATGAAGAAGTTTTTGTCGGGAGGGAACTGTGCAGGTTTCAGATCATGAAATTAGCCTAAAAAAATCTGCTTTTATTTCGGCTTTGGCGATTCTCTTGCTAACCTTCTTTGGCCCATTCGGCACTTTTTCCGACTTGTCGTATTTCTCTCGCTTGCTTTTTTGGTTCATTGCGGTTGTAGGTTGCGGGAGTTTGTTTAAACTTACATTTTTTATTCTTGCCAAATTTTCCTGGTTTAACGAGCTGAGCAAGAATTTTCGCTATTTATTGGCAGTTTTTTGTACATCTTTCCCTGCTATTGTGCTGATTTATTATAATAATTTGTTTATGAGGGGCATTGCTTTTGAGGTTAAATACCTGCCTTGGATTTGGCTGACTATTTTAGTGATCGGAAGCACCATAATTTCTATAAAATTCCTGGTCCAATTTGGAAATACCCGGATAAAGGCAAAAATACATCAAGAAGAATTAGCTAAAATAGATATAAAAGCAGACAAAAATATTCTCAAATTTTTGGATAAGCTACCTGATAACCTGGGGTCACAATTAGTGTCTTTATCTATGCACGATCATTATATCGAGGTGACAACAAAGCAGGACAAAGCAATGGTTCATATGCGGTTTTCTGAAGCAATGGAGCTGTTGAAAAACTATCCCGGCTTTCAGATCCATCGCTCGCACTGGGTAAGTACGAGTGCCATAAAAGGTGTTCACAAGGAGGGCCGCAAAAACTCTGTGAAGCTGATTAACGGCAAAACCCTGCCGGTAAGTGAAAAGTACAAATCGGTACTCCAGCAACGAACTTAGAATAACGCAATCGGCAAAATTCTCATTTCCTACCTGTTGCATCACCCTTTAAC
Source organism: Hyphomicrobiales bacterium (assembly GCA_015487985.1). Taxonomy (GTDB): domain Bacteria; phylum Pseudomonadota; class Alphaproteobacteria; order Rhizobiales; family Devosiaceae; genus DROE01. Next base: position 5,728 of record WFOP01000243.1, on the reverse strand, counting down.
CAGCGCCGAGGAACAGCACCCTTTAACCTTCCCATTTTCCCCTGCCGAAACAGACCGGGGCGCGGTCTATGAGTTTTCCTCAATTTTGCGGCTCAAAAAAAGGCTGCCGACATACCTGCACCCATCTGTCTGCGCAGCAGGTGGCGCAGGTGTTCGCGCTGTATATCAACACCAGCAGGCGTTTTGATATCGCATCTCTTAGTGTAATCAAGCTCGGCTTCCTGCGTCCCTTTATTAGCCGAACTGGAAACTGATGTTTAGCCCAGCTTCACTTCAATAACCGGGAGGGGGCTGCTTTCCTGCTCAAAGCCTGCTTGCTGAAACTTAACACCCCGCAACACAATCCGGCGCGCCGGTTGGCAGCGTTGATATTCTTTATAAATCACTTCCCCATCCTGCAAAACCACAATCCTGCCTGTGAAGGGGGAAAGAACATGCAAAGAAATATCCAGCCGAACCGATTGCCCCGACTTCATCCTCAGGGCACCGGGGGCCAGCATTTTTATTCGGGTATCATGGGAAATGGAAATAAATGCGCCCTTGTTTGCTCCGCTTGTTTCACCCAGCTTTTCGCCAACATGCGCGCCCGCCTCCAGGCCCTCAAGATAACACTGATCCCCCATGTCGGCGGGGTGAACACAATTTCCAATCACTGAAATATTTTCATCCGAACTCACCCAGTTGGCATCCACCAGCGGCAACTGAGAAACCCCATCATTCGCCAGATGGCTGGTTCGCGTCAAAGCGGTTTCCCCGACAAAATCGCCGGAAAAAATCACCCCGTCACAATCAATGCGCCGCTTGCCTTTTGGCCCGTCAAGGCTGACAAATTCCACCTGGTCTTTGCCCCCGATATCAACAATTTTTGAATTGTAATGGATGGGTGTGCCCATCAGCGCACTAAACCCGATGGCCGGGCGGTAGGCGGTAATGCGCGGGTTTTGCTCAATCATGGCCACAGCTTTTGCCCCCGCCGAGCGCAAGGTGGCCAGCGCCGAGAAGCTGACCAATTCGCTTCCAACAATCACCGGGCGCTCAAAGGGGGTAAGATTTTCCCCATAGACAAGTTTTTGCAGCGTCCCCGTCGTCATTATCCCTTGTGGTCTCAACCCGGAAACCAGCCTTGGGTGACGCGGCTTTTCCCGGGCGCCGGTGGCCAGAATAATGTGGCGCGCCCGAACGGTTTTTATCCCTTCCGGCCCCACAATCTCCAGCACCCCGTCCGGCTTAATCCCCATCACACTGGTTTCAAATTCAAACCGCACGTCCTGACAGCGCGCCAATATTTTTTCAATAAATCGCGGACCCGCCATGGGTCGTTTGAACACCAACAGGCCAAAGGTGGGGTGATGGATATGCCTTGGAATACCCCCGGCCCGAGGTTCGCGCTCAAAAACCACCACATCTTTAATACCGGCTTTGTCAAGCGCCACCGCCGCCCCGATTCCGGCAGGACCGGCCCCCACAATAGCCACATCGCAATATATATTATCCGTCACGATTTTCGCTCCCTGCCAAGGGGAATATCAAGTCGCCCTTTGGTGATCTTTGCGACATTGGCGCTGCAATAAAACCCGTTGCACCGGCCCATCATCACCCGCGTGCGCCGCCGCAATCCGCCAAGGCTGGTTGCCGGGATATCGCTGGTCAATGCCCGCTCGATTTCCCCTTTTGTGACGCTTTCGCAATGACAGACAATTTCGCTTCCATCCCCGCTCTGATAGGGGCGGGTTTGATCCTGAGCCAACATGGGCATGTGCGGCCATTTGACGTCGCGCCCGCTATCATCAAATCGCACCCCAAGGTTCTCAAAATTCTCATGGCACAATTTCTCGACATAGGCGGCAATCCCCAGCGCCCCTGTCAATCCGGTGGAGCGAATACCGTTCACCCCGACCCAGTTTTTTTCGCCATTGGCAGCAATCTGATAATCCTTGAACCGGGTTGCCGGTCGCAAACCCGCATAGGTGGCCGTAACCCCATGGTCTTTCAAACCGGGCAACATTTTTGTGCCCGTTTCAATCAGTTCAACCAGCTTTTCTTCACTCACCCGCGCTTCATCGCGGTTCTCCTGTTCCTCGGCCGTTGGCCCCAAAAGCAGGTTGCCAAAGATGGTTTTTGTCAACACCACCCCCTTGGTGATATTGCTTGGCACCGGCAAAATTATTCCATTTATCAGCCCGGCCGCGCTTTTGTCATAAACCAGAAATTGCCCCTTGCGAGGGCGAATTTCAAAGTCTGGCTGTTGGCATATTTTTTCAACGATATCCCCCTGATTGCCGGTGCAATTGATGACGACTTTGCCGGAAATCCGCCCGTTATTGGTTTGCAAATCCCAACCGTTGCCATCAAATTTGCCGCCAATAACTTCACTGAAAAAGCGCGCCTCCGCCCCCGCCAGTTTCCCCTGGGTCAAATAGGCGAGGGGAGAACTCCAGGGGTCAATCACCATTTCCCCCGGCACCAGAGCTGCCCCCAAAGCTTCAGGGGAAAGCTCTGGCTCGCGCGCCCGCAAGGCGCTTTGCGTGATTATCTCAACGTCAGTGACCCCGTTTTGATGCGCCTGCGCCACAATGCCCGGCAGGGCGTTTAATTGTTCTTCATTCCATGCAACCACCAGCGCGCCGGTGCGCAAAATCGGCAGGTTGAACCGTTGGTGGATTTTGAGATATTCCTCATATCCCGCCTGCATGCATTTGACTTCAATGCTGCCCGGGGGCGCATCAAACCCGGTGTGCAAAATGGCGCTGTTGGCCTTGCTGGCTCCGCTCAATATATCGCTTCCACGCTCCAGTAACAGGGTTTTTGCCCCCCCGAGCGCAAACCGGCGTACGATGGCGCACCCCACAACACCGCCCCCAATTACAATGACATCCCAATCCGGCTGGCTCATCTCATGTGCCCCTCAAGTGCCACAAAAGGTTTTATAGGGGCCAAAATCCTTTGGCGCCGGTTGTTCATATAGTTCAAATCCCATCCGGGATTTATAAGGGGTGGATAATGCAGTCAGCAATTTGTCTGTCTTGCTAAAATCCCCACTTTCCGCCGCGCTCAGACAATTTTCCACCAGATGATTGCGCGCAATATATACGGGGTTCACTTTGTTCATTTTTTCAGCCCGGGCCGCGCCCTCCAAGGCCTCCTTTTTTGTCCGTGCCCGCCATTTCTCCAGCCAGTTATCTATTGCTGCATCCTGGGCAAAAAGTTTGCGCAAAGCGGTGTCATCCCCGGCGGCACTAAAAGCCAGAAATCTGAAAAACCGCGTATAGTCCACTTGGGAATTTTCCATGATTGCCAGCATGGAATTGATGAGGTCAATGTCGTTTTCTTCTTCGGTGTCCAGTCCGATTTTGGCGCGCATCCCCCTTAGCCAGATGCCGGTATATTGTTCGGGGATCTGGTTGATTAACGCGCTTGCCGCCTCAACGGCCTTTTCTGGCCCTCCCGGTTCAATCACCCCTAAAAGGGTTTCGGCAAACCGCGCCAAATTCCACTGGGCCATCACCGGCTGATTGCCAAATCCATAGCGCCCGTTTTGGTCAATGGAGCTGAAAACCGCCCCCGGATTATAGGCGTCAATAAAAGCACATGGTCCATAATCTATGGTTTCCCCCGATATGCTCATATTGTCGGTGTTCATCACCCCGTGCACAAAGCCCACCTCAATCCACTTGGCCACCAGCGATAATTGCCGCTTGATGAGGGCGCGTAAAAATTCGAAATATTTGTTGTTTGCATCCTTTAGTTCCGGGTAATGGCGCTCAATGGCATAATCTGCCAGCTGTCGCACCTTTTCCACATCGCCCCGAGCGGCAAAATACTGAAATGTCCCCACCCGCAAATGACTTGCCGCCACTCGCACCAATACGGCCCCCTGTTTTGCCCCCTCCCGCTCAATGCTCTCTCCGGTGGTGACGGCGGCCAGCGCCCTTGTGGTTGCAATGCCCAGATTGTGCATGGCTTCGCCCATGATATATTCGCGCAAAACCGGCCCCAGCGCGGCCTTGCCATCCCCGCCACGGGAAAATTCTGTGCGCCCGCTCCCCTTGAGTTGCAGGTCCTGACGCTGCCCGCTGGTATCAATAATTTCCCCCAGCAACATGGCGCGACCGTCCCCCAGACGGGGAGAAAACCCGCCAAACTGGTGCCCGGCATAGGCCTGCGAAAGCGGGTCGGCGCCTTCAGGCATAACATTGCCGCAAAGAAGCTCAGCCCCCTCCGGGGTGTTCAGGTTTTTGGCGTCCAGCCCCAACTGTCTGGCCAGTGGGCCATTAAACAGCACGATTTTGGGGGCCGGAAATTTGGCCGCTTTTGCCCGGATATAAAACCCCTCCATTGTTCGGGCAAAGCTGTTGTCAAATTCAAAGCCGCCCCCCTCTTTGTTCATTTTGGTTTCTTTCGGCTGACGCGTTTGTTCAAGACACTTCCCAGCCGCTTACGGATTTGACCTCAAGGAAATCCTCCAGCCCCCAAACGCCCCCTTCGCGTCCGTTGCCCGATTGTCGATAGCCGCCAAACGGCGCGCCTTCGCCGCGCGAGTTGCCGTTGATTTCCACCATCCCGGCCCGTAAACGCCGCGCCACCCGGGCGGCCTTTTCCCTGTCCTGGGTCTGCACATAGTCCGTCAGCCCATAGACGGTATCGTTGGAAATTTTTATGGCCTCTTCTTCGTCATCAAACGCAATGATGCACAATACCGGCCCAAAAATTTCTTCCCGCGCAATTTCCATATCATTGTTCACATCGGCAAAAACCGTTGGCCGCACAAAATAGCCCCGGTTTAACCCCTCGGGCCGCCCCGGGCCGCCAGCAACAAGCCGCGCACCTTCTTTGATGCCCACTTCAATCATGGCCTGAATTTTTTCATATTGAACCTCAGAGACCACCGGCCCCATGTGCCCGCCGGGCTGGTCTGCGGGGGCGACCTTTATCCCGTCGGCAATCTTTACCGCAGTCTCCACGGCGCTCTCATAGTGCGCGCGCTGCACCAGCATGCGCGTGGGCGCATTGCACGATTGCCCGCTATTGTTCATACAGTGCAAAACACCGCGCTGAACCGCGTTTTCATCTGCATCATCAAAAATGATATTGGCCCCTTTGCCCCCCAGTTCCAACGCCACACGCTTGATGGTGTCGGCGGCATTTTTGGAAATTAAAATCCCCGCCCGCGTTGAGCCGGTGAACGAAATCATGTCCACATCCCTGTGCCCGGAAAGCTGGGTGCCAACGCCGGGTCCATCCCCGTTCAACATGTTAAAAACCCCGGGTGGGAACCCCGCTTCGTCCATGATTTCAGCAAATAAATATGCCGACAGAGGCGCAATTTCAGAGGGCTTTAATACCATGGTGCAACCGGCGGCCAACGCGGGGGCAACCTTTAGGGCAATCTGGTTCATGGGCCAGTTCCACGGCGTAATCAGTCCCGCCACCCCGATAGGCTCCATTAAAATCCGGTCATTGGGCGCATGATCCCCCAGCATGCGGTCAAATTTGAAATTCTTCAGCGTGTTGATGGCATCTGCCAGATGCTGTGTGCCACATCCCGCCTGCGAAGATTTTGCCATGTCGATGGGCGCGCCCATTTCAAGGGAAATGGCTTCCCCCATTTCCCCGCGTCGGTGTTCATAGATTTCCGCCAGTTTTTCCAGCAGTTCAATCCGGTGTGCAACCGGGGTGTGCATCCAGCTTTCAAGGGCGTTTTTTGCCGCCGCAACCGCCGCGTTGGTGT
>WFOP01000242.1 GCA_015487985.1 Hyphomicrobiales bacterium | reverse complement strand
AGCATGAACAACGCGGCTGCGATAGGCTTTGGCCGCCTTGTGTGCACGCGGAGTTGGTGCTGGCGGTGAATCGAGGGCCTCCGCAAACAGTTTGGCGTCTTGTGGTGTAAGGACATATCGAGTTCTGGCTTCAAGAACGCGTGTTGCTTCCCTGGCGATTGCAGCGCGCAAAAAGACCGATTTGTCCACGGCCAAGGCTCGAGCGGCCCGATCAATCAAATCAGCCAAACTGTCCCCGTGACGCACCTGGGTCGTGCGTGTCTGCTTTTCAGAGCTGATTTCTGTGGTTTCCATATCCAACATGGCGGTTCCTTTCTCGTATCAACAGTGTAATGCAATATGCACTACATTACAAACGTATTCTGAAAATAGGTGTTTGAAAATAATTGTGGTTCTGTTTTCCGCTTTTGAAGCAGATGTGGACCAAAATGAACTGAAAACGTTTGCTTTGTCACAGCATGCCGGAATGGACCAACATGGCCAAAACTGCATTTCAAATGATTGCTATGTGATTGCTAGAGATATTTCTAAAAATATGCAGATTTATGAATATTTGGTAATTTATTGATATTATTTGGGTTTTTGGTGCACCCGACAGGATTCGAACCTGTGACCTCTGCCTTCGGAGGGCAGCGCTCTATCCAGCTGAGCTACGGGTGCCAATGGCAAGTTTTGTTTGCTTGCCTGATGGATTGTTCGGGCATTGGTTATGGCCCAAGCGTGGCGGAACCTAAACGAGTTTGTTCACCCGCGCAACAGGGATATGATGGACAATTCAGCTTTCAATCACAAGCAAAGCCCCCTGTTTTGCCCCCGGGAACAGGCGCACTGAAACCAGCCATGGGATCAGGTTCGTTTCCAATCCTGCTTAACCGAACAAAAGTAAAGTATTGCAAGCTCCACCCTGAAGAACTCTTGCAATCGGGCATGCTAGCATTTCAAGGCCCGGGATTTACCGGATATTTTGGCCAACAAATTCTTAATCGGTAAATCCCCGATCAACAAATCCATGGCCAAAATTCTATCACCATTTGCAGGCTGTTGGCTGAAATAAAACAGGGGCATTTTTGCCCCATCAAAAGGGCTTTCACCGGAAATTTGCACCAGCCAGAACAATACACACTCCCTTCCCTCTGTTTTTTCAGGACGCTCCCATATTCCACTTGGAAAAATGCCCCGTGCCAGCTCTGCCTTTACGCAGATTTCCCGATAACAAGCCTTAAGAGCAATTAACCATGCACGCGCTACAACCAGCCTACCAGAACAAAGGAAGCTGAAGGAAGTGATGTGTCACGACAATTGCCTGTTACCGGGGTGGAACGGATGTTCGGACCTGACGAAATTATTGTTTCCAAAACCGACCTGAAAGGGCGCATCACCTATGCCAACGATGTTTTTCAGACAATCGCGGGCTATGAGGAAGATGAATTGCTTGGCCAGCCCCATTCGATTATCCGGCATCCTGACATGCCGCGTTGTGTGTTCAAGCTGCTTTGGGATACATTAGCCACCGGCCATGAAATATTTGCCTATGTCATAAATCGGTGCAAAAACGGAGATCACTATTGGGTTTATGCCAACGTAACGGCCAGCCGGGGACGTGATGGCGACATCATTTCGTATCATTCTTCTCGTACAGTACCCAATCGCGAAATTATCACGCGCCATATTGCCCCGCTTTATAAAACCCTGCGCGACGCGGAAAATCGCCACCCCAACGCCAAGCAGGGCATGGCCGCATCCGGCAGGTTGCTTGGCGAACTATTGGCGCAAAACAATATGGGATATGACGAATTTTTATTTTCCCTTTCTAAAGCGGCCTGAAATTTTTGCCGTGTGTAAACTTTATAAAATGCGCTGGCGTCAGACAGGTAAACACGACTAATCTAGTGGAAACTGAATTTCATTCCGATTGGAAATGTCTATGCACCTGTTGCTCGTTGACGGCTCAACATTTATTTTTCGCGCCTATCATGCGCTCCCCCCCCTCACCCGCAAATCCGATGGTCTGCCCATGGGGGCCGTTTCAGGGTTCTGCAACATGTTGTTCAAGCTCATTGATGACCTCAAGGGGGATGATGCCCCTACCCATATCGCAGTAATTTTTGATCATTCGGGCAAAACATTCCGCAATGACTTTTTCCCTGAATACAAGGCCCATCGCCCACCGGCACCTGAGGACCTGGTGCCACAATTTCCCCTGACCCGCGCCGCCACGCGGGCATTTTCGATTCTTGGCATCGAGCAGAAAGGTTTTGAGGCGGACGACCTTATCGCAACTTATGCGATACAGGCAAAAAACTCGGGCGGGCGGACAACCATTGTGTCAACCGACAAGGATCTGATGCAACTGGTGAGCGAAGACGGGGCCATTCGCATGTTTGATTCCATGAAAAACCGCTGGATCGGGCCCGATGAGGTGTTTGAAAAATTTGCCGTCACCCCGGATAAGGTAATCGAGGTGCAATCGCTGGCGGGGGACAGTGTAGACAATATTCCCGGCGTGCCCGGCATTGGCATAAAAACCGCCGCTCTTTTAATCAATGAGTTTGGCGACCTTGAGACTCTGTTGGCCCGGGCCGGGGAAATCAAGCAAAACAAACGACGCGAAAACCTTATTCAATTTGCTGATCAGGCTCGGATTTCCCGGCAACTGGTGACTTTGAAAACCGATGTGCCTGTGGAACATACGATCGAAGAAATGAGCCGTCAGCCATTGTCACCCTCCACATTGCTGCCATTTCTCAAGGCTTTGGAAATGAACAGTTTTTCAAAACGAATGGCAGTATTTCTGGATGCAGATGTTGAGGATTTTGAACCTGATCCCGAATTTGCGGCCGATCCGGCGGCGGCAAATTCAAACTCTGAAAATCCCCACGCGGATACAACGGACGAAGGCAAGGGAAACACACCCGCCCGACACGCTGAAGCTGTGCAGGCAAAAATGAGCGCCATCCCCCTTGATGGTGAACAATATGAAATTGTGCGCAGTCCCAAGGATTTGAAAAAATGGGTGGAGGCCATCAAAGACAGGGGGCATGTAGCCATTGATACCGAAACCACCGGGCTGGACAATCAGCAGGCGGAACTGGTGGGGATATGCCTGAGCGTTGAGCCGGGCAAAGCGTGTTATATTCCGCTGGCCCATGTGCTTGGCTCAGATGATATGTTTGGCGGAGGCCGGGCCGAGGGGCAGATGGAACTGGAAGAAGCCATTGACCTGCTCAAGCCGGTTTTAAGCGACCCCTCTATTCTTAAAATTCTGCAAAATGCCAAATATGACATGGGGATTTTGTCCCGCTATGGCGTTGAGTTGAAGGCGCTCGACGATACAATGCTGATGTCCTATGCCTGTGACGGGGCGCGGGGCAATTCCATGGATGCGCTGGCGCAAAAGTGGCTTTCCCACACCCCCATCAAGTTCACCGACCTTGCCGGCACGGGCAAAAAGCAGCGCCGGTTTGACCAGTTGGACATTGTCGAGGCGAGTAAATATGCCGCTGAAGACGCCGATATTACTTTGCGCCTGTGGCATATATTAAAGGCGCGGCTGGTGGCACAAAAATCCATGAACATCTATCAGACGCTGGAGCGGCCTTTGATGCCCGTTCTGGCGCGCATGGAAGCACGCGGCATTGTGGTTAACCGGCAAATTCTGGCGCGCCTGTCCGGGGATTTTGCCCAGCGCGCTGCCGCCCTTGAGGCGGAAGCGCACGAACTCACCCAGACAAAGTTCAATCTTGGCTCCCCCAAACAACTGGGGGAAATCCTGTTTGACACAATGGGCCTTGAGGGGGGCAAAAAGACCAAAACCGGGGCATGGGCCACCGGTGCCGGCGTGCTGGAAAGCATCGTGGCAAAGGGGGCTGCAAGCAAGGGAAAAGAGGCGGATGAAAAAAGCCAGCAGGGTGTCAGACTTGCCAACACAATTCTTGAATGGCGCGGTTTGTCAAAGCTCAAATCCACCTATTCCGATGCGCTGCCCACCTATATCAACCCCCATACAGGGCGCGTGCACACCTCCTATCATCAGGCGTCGGTTTTAACCGGCCGGCTGGCTTCTTCGGACCCCAATTTGCAGAACATTCCCATCCGCACCGAAGATGGCCGCAAAATCCGCACCGCTTTTGTGGCCGATAAGGGCATGAAACTCATATCCGCCGATTATTCCCAGATTGAATTGCGGGTGCTGGCCCATATTGCCGACATCGAGGCGCTCAAGAATGCCTTTGCCAAGGGTCTTGATATTCATGCCATGACGGCCAGTGAAATGTTCAACGTGCCGATTGAGGGCATGGACCCGATGGTGCGGCGGCAGGCAAAGGCCATCAATTTTGGCATAATCTATGGTATTTCGGCCTTTGGGCTGGCCAATCAATTGGGTATATCGCGCACCGAAGCGGGGGACTATATC
>WFOP01000241.1 GCA_015487985.1 Hyphomicrobiales bacterium | reverse complement strand
GTGTATAGGTACGGCTTGTCAAATCAGTTTTTTGCATTTATCAAAATGATATTGGGCGCCGAACGCGGTCATCTTTTTCAAGGGTGACAACCGTGGCGTAATCGGCCCTTTGACGCTTTGTTTTGGGGCATTGTTTTGGAGACGCCCCTTATGAAGACCATTATTGAACCTTTCCGTATTAAATCTGTTGAACCCATTCGCTTCACCACGCGCAAAGAGCGCCAGGAACTGTTGCAAAGCGTGGATTACAACCTGTTTGCACTTAAGTCCGAGGATGTGATCATTGATCTGCTCACCGACTCGGGCACCTCGGCCATGAGCGCTGAGCAATGGGGTGCAATCATGCGGGGGGATGAAAGCTATGCGGGTTCGCCCTCGTTTATCCGCTTTGAGGCGGCGGTGCGCGATCTGATGGATTTCAAACATATTATCCCCACCCATCAGGGACGGGCCGCAGAAGCAATATTGTTTTCGCTCATTGCCGGGCCGGGCAAGGTTATTCCCTCCAACACCCATTTTGATACGACACGGGGTAACATTGAGGGGACTGGTGCGCTGGCCTTTGATCTGGTGATTGGTGAAGGCAAAGACCCGCAAAACCTGCATCCCTTCAAGGGCAATATGGATTTGGAAAAACTGGAGGCATTTCTGGTTGAACACGGGGATGCGGTGCCTTGTGTCATGACTACCATCACCAATAATGCGGGGGGCGGGCAGCCGGTTTCTCTGGAAAACATTCGCGCCACAGCCAAGATTGCGCGGGCGCACAATGTGCCGTTTATAGTCGACGCCTGCCGGTTCGCTGAAAATGCATGGTTCATCAAACAGCGGGAGCCGGGCCAGGGCGAGCGCTCGATCAAATCCATTGTGCGCGACATGTTTGAACTGGCGGACGGCATGACCATGAGCGCCAAAAAGGATGCTTTTGCCAATATCGGGGGCTGGCTGGCCGTTAACGATGATGATCTGGCGCAAAAGGCCCGTACGCGATTGATTCAGACCGAGGGTTTCCCCACCTATGGGGGTCTGGCCGGGCGTGATCTGGATGCCATTGCGCAAGGATTATCGGAAATTATTGACGAAGACTATTTGCGTTATCGGGTGCGCACCAATGAATATATCGTTGAAAAACTCGATCATATGGGCATCCCCGTGGTCAGGCCTGCCGGGGGCCATGCGGTGTTTGTTGATGCACGGGCCTGGCTTTCTCATATTGAGCCGCTGAAATATCCGGGGCAGGCCGCTGCGGTGGCACTTTATGAAGTGGGGGGCATTCGGGCCTGCGAAATCGGCACGGTGATGTTTGGGCGTGCGCCTGATGGTAGCGAGACGCCTGCGGCGATGGACCTGGTGCGCCTTGCCATGCCGCGCCGGGTTTATACCCAGTCCCACGCGGATTACATTATGGAAGTGTTTGAAGAAGTGCAGCGCATGAAGGATGATTTGACGGGGTTTGAAATTATTGACGAGCCGCCGATGATGCGCCATTTCACGGCAAAATTTGCGCCGTTTTTGGAGTGATTTTCTTCGGCATGTTTTAGCCCAATCTGTGGGCAATACTCCCTGAATGTTGAGGGGAGGCACAGGTTGAAAACGTTTTTTCATCGTTTGGCTGCGGCCTATGGCAGTGCAATTATTCTGATGTTCTTTTCAGAATATTTCTTCGTCAACGAACAGCCGGTTGCCCAATTGCTGGTGACCCTTAAAACCAGTCCCCTTCTGGCCATCCCGGCGCTTGTTTCCTTTGCCGGGTTTTATACACTGTTCACCTATCCGATGCTGATGGCACTGTCGCACTTTAATGTGCGCACGCTTTCAGGGTTATTGCTGGCGGGGGCCTTGTTTGGCTGGGCAACCGAGGGGCTGACCATTCCGGTTGTTTATCAGGATATGCCGGTTTCGTTTGTCTTCCCCAGCATTGGCTGGCATGCGTTGATTGATGTGCTTATTGGTTGGTATCTGGTGCGTCTGGGCATGCGGGGCTTTGGACCGTTTGGCAATGGGGTAATGTTTGTTGCTCTTGGCGTTGCCTGGGGGG
>WFOP01000240.1 GCA_015487985.1 Hyphomicrobiales bacterium | reverse complement strand
GCTCTTCAGGATCTGCAAACAAAGCGGCATATTCGGGCAGGTCTTCAACGGATTTCAGACCGGGATTTGCAGCAGCAGTATAGGCCGGTATCCACCATCCTTCGACGGCACCATCAGAAATGGAAAGACCGGCAACAACGACTGAGCCGTCTGCAACGCCCTTATCCCAAGCGTCCTGAATGGACCCCGTCCAAAGTTCAGGCGCGATCGCAGGCGTTCCCTTAGCCAGAAGGGATGCAGAAGTTGGTACAGTATCGCCGGCAATGATTTCTACGTTGCAACCAAAACCCTTTTCAAGAATAATCGCGTGAATATGCGCTAAAGCAGCGGCAGATGGCCAATTCATTTCCGCAATATCAATCAATTTGTCTGTGCCGCAAGCATTTGCGTGGGAGCCAGCTTGCGCGCTCATTGGCGTCGCAATGGCCATAATTCCAGCCAAACTCAATATGCCAGCCACACGACCAACTAAATTCCAAAATCCAGTAAACATTTCGCATCCCTTATTTTTTTACGAAATTAATAGAACGGGCAACCTAGCTATCTATGAAAAAATTATCAAACAAACATGAACAAAACAAGAACTAAACATGTCTCCCAAAAGCGTACCCTCCGGCTCGACCGGTAGGTGGTACCGTTTTTGGGATAAAAGACATGGCGAAAATAAATAGATAAAGCAGGTCGTATGAATACCAATGAACGCGACATGCTTTAATGGCTGGTTTCTCCCAAACAACAGCCAATTTGTCCCTCTTCACATTCTCGTGTTAACTTGACTTTGTAGCGCATCAAACAATATTTCAACGCAATCCCTCCACCCAGGGGTGCCACACATCCTCACGTTCAGCGACAAAGCGGGCCGCCAGTTCTTCAAAATCCACTTCCCCTTCGGACTGCCAGTTCAGCACCCGGTTCATTTCCTCAATCGACATGGTGGCCCGGCGCAAATAACGTGATACCAACGGCACATCCTCACTTACCCAGTCGGACGTAACAATGTAGGGTCTTTCTCCGCCAAAACTTGAAGGCTTTGCATCACTACAATCAATTTGTGCCAGACATTTGAAATTCTCAATGTTAAACTCCCCCATATCCAACGCAATGAAATCAAACTGGGCCAACACCGCATTGGGCTGCCAATAATAAAAAATTATCGGTAATCGTAAAGACACTGCCTGCGCAATCAGCGTGTCCATTTCAAACCGGTTGGCCGGCTCCACCAGTTCCACCAGGTCGCTCAGCCCATGGGCCGCCAGCAGGTTTTTATTTATGATAGAACAGGCCCAGCTTTTGGGACAGGAAATAAAGCGCACTTTGTCTGCTCCGGCACTGTCATCCTGCTCATCCTGACCCGAACTGCCCGACTGTTCATCCCCATTTTCCTTTGCAATCATCAACCCCAGATTGTCTCTGATTTGTGAAGCCGCTTTTAGTTGAGGCACAAGTTCCCTCATATGTGCGGGTAAAAACCAGCCCTCAAATCCCGCTCCCGAAAAACTTGGTGCCTCCGTGCGAATTCGCCCCGTTTCAAGAACAGAATTCCAGATCGGCGCAATGCGCGAAATCCAAAGTTCAGGTGCAATCGCGGGCTCCCCGGTGGTGGCCATGGACGAGGCCATCGCCGCCATGTCCCCCGATACATATTGCACCTCACACCCCAATTGCCGCTCAAGAATAATTCCGTGAATATGGGCCAGAATTACAGAAGAGGGCCATTGCATCTGAACAATGGAAATGGGCAGCCCTCCACACGCCTCTTCCCCCGATGCCGTATTCAGGTCAATCACACTGTCATTTCCATGGGCAGCCTGCACCCACATAAGGGAGAGACCCGCCAACGCAACCATCAAGGCGCACTTCAATGCTTTTCCAAACTTCCTCAAACCCCTTAAAACTCCAAATATTCCTGCAATGGCACAACATGGATACCGGCAAAATCCGACACATCAAGAATGACATTGCAAGCCACGTTAAGCAACTCATGCTTTGATACTCAATTCCCCGTGACTCTTGCGACCAAAGTGTGCAAAACTGATTTCCAGCGTCTCGGCGTTCCGCCGAACCTGTTAACTTGACTGCCACAAACCGACCAGACAACAAAGTTTGGCGATAAAATGTGGTCCACATTAAACTGAGGGAAACCATGCAGATTTTGAAAAAAACACTTCTAACCGCTATTGCCGTCGCTGCCCTGGGTGCAGCAACCCCGACAATGGCTCAAAACGTGAAGATCGGCTTCATTGGCGGTTTTACCGGCCCAATCGAAAATTTGGTTCCACCAATTTTTGAAGGCTCCAAACTTGCCGTTGCCCATATCAACGAGCAGGGGGGCGTTCTCGGCCAGACTCTGGAACTTATTTCCAGTGACGGCGGCTGCGATTCCACCCTTGGTGCCAGTGCTGCTGACAAATTGGTCAACACCGATCAGGTAACCGCCATTGTTGGTGCTGTTTGTTCCGGTGAAACCATTGCCGCGGCCTCCAACGCTGCTATTCCAGGAAACGTGACCATTGTTTCCCCGTCAGCATCTTCACCAGCGGTAACCACCGTTGAAGACAATGATCTGCTGTTCCGCGTTTCCCCATCTGATTCTTATCAGGGTGACGTGCTGGCCCGCCTGATCCTGTCAAAAGGCATCGACACCATTGCTGTTTCTTACATCAACAATGATTACGGCAAAGGACTGGCCGACGCTGTTGTTGCATCTTTTGAAGCCAATGGTGGCACCGTTGCCGCCAGTGAAGGTCATGAAGAAGGTAAAGCCGACTAT
>WFOP01000239.1 GCA_015487985.1 Hyphomicrobiales bacterium | reverse complement strand
GAACAGTATCTGACTTTGCATGCGATAAAATATCGCGGGAAAAGGGACGCTTGCCAAAACGGTCAAACCCACATATAAGTCAATAATACTGACCTAAATTGAGCCTCCCATGGATATTGCCACCATTATCGCTTTCATCTTTTTGGTTTTCCCCTCGTTTGTGACTCCGGGGCCAAACAACCTGATGCTGATGGCGTCGGGGGCGAAATTTGGTGTGCGCCGAACTTTACCACACATGGCTGGCATAAATATCGGATTTCCGGTCATGTTGTTTTTGGTCGGGCTGGGTTTGGGGGAGTTGTTTACCGCTTATCCGCTGGTCAAAACAGTTATGAAATATCTGGCTGCTGCCTATTTTATGTGGATGGCCTGGCATTTGGTGGGGCTGAGAATCGGCGAGCAAAAAGACCGCTCACGTCCCATGCGCTTTTTTGAAGCGGCGATGTTTCAATGGGTTAACCCCAAAGCGTGGGCAATTTCAGTCAGCTTTATTTCAGCATTTATCCTGACGGGGGAGGCAAAGCTGACGAGTTTGTTGTTGATTTCTCTGGGCTGTTTGCTGCTTGGGCCAATCGCATCGTTTTTGTGGCTCTATTCGGGTCGGCAATTGCAGGTTTTTTTGAAGAAAACCGGTGGCGAAAAATATCTGGGTGCAATTATGGCTTTGTTGATGCTTGTTGCGGTGGTTCTATTTCTTATTTGATGCGAACAGTTTATGGTGTCGTTTCAGTTTTGATAAATTTCATGGCAGAACCCTTAAATGAACGAAGCAAATTCGTCTAAAAGCAATGTGAAGCGTGTGCGGGCTTTGTTCCTTTCCGATGTCCATCTTGGAATGAAGACAATTCGCGTCGGGCAGCTGATTGATTTTTTGCGCAGCCATGAAGCTGAAACGATTTATCTCGTGGGGGACATCGTTGATGGATGGCGGCTGCAAAAATCATGGCGCTGGACTGATGAATATAATCAGGTGGTGGAACTGTTGCTGGCAAAGGCTGAAGCGGGGACCCGCATAATTTATTTGCCCGGCAATCATGATGAACTGTTGCGGGAATATCTGGGGACATATTTTGGAGAAATCGAGTTTGTTGACCGAACCGTGCATGTGACGGCGACGGGAAAAACTTATCTGGTTATTCACGGGGATCAGTTTGATGTTGTGGTCAAACATGCCAAATGGCTGGCCCATGTGGGGGATTCAGCTTATAATTTTGCCTTGCGCACCAATGGCGCAATAAACTGGGTTCGGCGCCGTTTGGGCAAGGAATACTGGTCCCTTTCCGCCTGGGCCAAGGAGAAGGTCAAGGGGGCGGTTTCCGTTATTGGGCGCTTTGAGGAGGCTCTGACCCAGGAGGCCAGGGATTCCGGGGTGGACGGGGTTATTTGCGGCCATATTCATCTTGCGGATATGCACGATCGTTTGGGAATTCACTATATTAACACCGGCGACTGGGTAGAAAGTTGTACCGCGATTGCGGAAGGCTTTGATGGTGAGTTCGAGTTAATTCGCTGGACCAAGCTCTCAAAAGCCCCCCCGAGGAAACGCAAAAGCGCCGGGCGTTAGCATTTTTGCATTTATTTGTTTTCTTTTATTTGCCGGATTTGCCGGCGGTGCATATTTTCCGGCGGTGCACGGTGGCTTGTGTCTGATAAATTCATTTGGCGAAACAAAAGGCCCTGCAAACTGCGCGGCCTTTTATTTGTTTGTGGGCTTGGCCACAGCATGTTGCGTTTATCGGTATTCACGCGACCTGCTTTATCTGTTCGTTTTGGCGTGTTTTTATCCCCAAACCGCCACCACCCTCGGGTCGAGTCCGAGGGCATGCTTTTGGCAGATACGCCTTAACCGATACGGCCACTGGCGTGGGCCAGCATTGTGAATATCTTGCCCCGATTTGAGATCAGGAAATCGCGCGCTTCAGCCGGTGTTTTTGCGGTTTGCAGCAATTGTTCAAATTCCGTTACATATTCACGGGTTGTTTGAGCAAAAGAGGCATCGCGTTGCAGCTTTTTGCGCACCTCATCATAGGTGCCCTGTCCGGTAAGCGTATATATTCTGCGGGAAAATACACCTGATTCCCCGGCTTGATAGCGTTGCCAGGCCTCGGTCAAGGCGTTCTCATCAATGGCGCGAACCATTTCTTCACTCAGGGATGAAAACGAGTTGGCCTTTGGCGCAACGGGTGCTGCAACATTTTCCTGCTGGCTTGCGGAGGAGGCGTTTCGCAAAACATCGCGCAGCCAGCCTTCGCTTTGTGTTTTGCGCGGGGTGACGGCGCTGGGGGCCGGCTGTGTTGTTTGTGCCGTGGTTGCGGGCCGGCTGAGGGTGTCCAGAATTCCTGAAACAGGTTCATGGCTGGCAGCAGGCGCTGGCGCTGCGGCCGGGGGTGTAACCGGCGCAGGGGCTGCCGGTGCAG
>WFOP01000238.1 GCA_015487985.1 Hyphomicrobiales bacterium | reverse complement strand
ATACATGATTAGGGGCCAGATCCGGGCGCAACATGATTTTTACGGTGCCATTCTTCAGAACCAGATTAAGTACCGGCATGCCCTCTACAAGAGCCGCCTCGGGATCGTTCGCGTTGGAGCCGGCGAGCGACGCGCTGGTTTGAACAGCACTGTCATCCGTTTGGCTATCGGAGAGACCTTCAGTTTCCCATGGCGGAAAACTCACTACCAGTATGCCGGCAAAAAGCACGACGAAAAGAAAAACCAGAATCCCAATGGTTTTATTGGGTTTGGGGGAATTTTGACTCATAATTTATTCAGGGCCTGTAATACCAAGGGGGGAACAAAAGCGGACACATCGCCGCCCATGGCTGCGATCTGACGCACCAGCGAGGCCGCAATGTGGCGGACATGGGGGCTTGATGGAACAAATACTGTTTGCAGATCAGGGGCCATTTGTGAATTCATACCCACCATCTGCATTTCATAATTGTAGTCGGTGGTATCGCGCAACCCGCGAATAATCAGTTTGGCTTCAAGATCGCGCGCCTTGTGAACCATCAGCCCCTCAAACCGAATGACTTTGACGATGGTTTCTCGCCGCGCAGCGATGGGTTCAATTGTATGTTCGAGCAGGGACACACGATCATCATCAGAGAGCAGCGGTTTTTTGCCCACCTGCATGCCAACACCAACATATAGTGTGTCCACCAAACGACAGGCCCGCTCGATTACATCGAGGTGGCCGTTTGTTACCGGATCAAATGAACCGGGATAAAATCCAGTGAGTCTTTTCATGTTTTTTGTTTGCCATGACTTGAAACCAGAAGCAAGGCGATGTGGCCCATTTAGGTTTTTTGCTGCAGGGCAAGCCATGCGCCGCCCGCCATTACAATTAATCCGGACACACGGTTGAGAATTTTCAGGCGGGCATTATTCAGGGTTGCCCCAAGGGAGCCGGCCATGACTGCATAAAGAGAATCAATAAAAGTGGTAACGACAAAAAACACCAGTCCCAAAACCATCAGTGAAGAGAATGCGGGGGCGTCGGAGGTAATAAATTGGGGAATAAAAGCCCCGATAAACAGCAGTGTTTTAGGATTTGACGCGTTTACCAGAAATCCGCGTATGACCAGCTTAAACCACGGCTCACGCCGAACCTGAATGTTATCGTTCACTTTCCCGCTGGCACGCACCATGGAGTATCCCAGATAGATTAAATAAATGGCGCCGATGGTTTTGATCCAGTCAAAGGCCCATCCCATAAAGCCCAACAGGGCCTCAAACCCCAGCGCGACAACAAAAACCATGCTTAAAATCCCAATTGAGGTTCCCGCCACAACCGCCAAACCTGCCCCCACGCCGCGTTGAAGGGCTGTTGCGATGATAACCGTCACATTCGGGCCGGGAACAATTGCCAGAATCATGCAGGCAAACGCAAATGTCAGTATGGTTGTATTGTCCAGCATGTGGGGTTTTCCGTATGCACCTGATTTGAATTATCTGGGGCCTGGTGATCAGAACCACGAACACCCTATTTGTCCGAATATGGGATATCGCAGATATGAGAATATCAGTTTCCCCTTGAAGCTGCAAATCATCAGCCCGGCGCGATTGAGATAAAATAATGGAGGATTTTTTTTTGGGAAAGAATTTGGCCAGAAGACCCTGACGGCATCTGGTATAATTCACCATTGGTGTTTTTTCAAAACAATATCAGGAAAAGATCAAAACCTGTTGTATTCGCGGGGTGCATACGTCTATGCGCCCCACTCCCAACAACTTATTCTGTAGGAGGAACAAGAAGTTGGAATGCTGCAATCAGGGAGGTCTTGCAGGCATCTTCATCGTTTGCGGAAATTTCGGTGATCCCCTGTTCACGCAGTTCAAGAATCTGAATTTTCAACTCATCGGAAACCGCGGTTTCTTCAAGCGTCAGGTCCATTTTCTCAATCATTTCAACGCAGCCCAAACCTTCAAGTCCGGGATAGGGGTCAGCGGTGGCTGCCGTATTGGTTTGGGCAAAAGCCGGGACCAAAAATGCGGCACTCACGATTAGGGGTAGAATCATCTTCTTCATTGTTTTTCCTCACATTTCAGGCTCTGAGAACAGCAACATCATGTTGGCCTCAGGCCTGTGAGGAAAGA
Source organism: Hyphomicrobiales bacterium (assembly GCA_015487985.1). Taxonomy (GTDB): domain Bacteria; phylum Pseudomonadota; class Alphaproteobacteria; order Rhizobiales; family Devosiaceae; genus DROE01. The sequence goes on along the minus strand of WFOP01000238.1, from coordinate 4,510 downwards.
AAACCAAAAAATAGCGGCACGAAAATAACGATTTCAAGGACTTTTAGTGAAGATTTGGCCCGGCCTTGGCACTTGTGTTCATCGTTTGACTGCTTTGTGACATTTCACTCATTTAGCCGAACAACTCGGCGAATGTCTGAAAAAGTTGCCTAAAAGCAACAGGTTAGCTCAATCCACGGTTCACTCACTCGTTATTCGTCACCTTTGTCTTGTGACGTGTCAGAGGCACTGTCGCTTTTACTCTCCTGTGCCGCATCCCGGGCTGTGCTGTCTTCGGACGCGTTTTCTTCGGACGCATTGTCTTCTGAAGTGTTTTCTTCGCTTTCCGGCTCACTGATACGTTCCACTGACACCACATTTTCATTGGTTGCAGTATTAAGGACAATAACCCCTTGCGTTGCACGTCCGGCAATCCGAATTCCATCCACCGGCACCCGGATGAGTTTGCCGCCGTCTGTGACCAGCATAATCGTATCGTCATTTTCAACCGGGAACGAAGCCACGATCGGCCCGGTCTTGTCGGTAACGGCCATGGCTGCTATGCCCTTTCCGCCACGTCCGGCCACCCGGTATTCAAAACTCGAAGTGCGCTTGCCATAGCCGTTTTGTGAAATCGCAAGCACAACCTGTTCCGCCGCACTCATCTGCGCATAACGCTCCTGAGAAAGAACGCCGGCGTCAGCCCCCTCCTCCATATCGTTTACAACGTCCTCCGCTTCCCCGCGCATGGCCCGGCTCATTTTGCTGAAGGCGTTGCGCTCTTCAGGGGTGGCATCAAAGTGGGAAAGAATGGTCATGGAAATCACATGATCCTCTTTGGCGAGCCGAATGCCGCGAACACCGATGGAATTTCGCCCGGTAAAGACACGCACATCCCCCACATTAAAGCGGATGGCCTGACCAAGCGCAGTGGTCAGCAACACATCATCGTTTGCCCCGCAGGTATCTACCCCCACAATGCCGTCGCCTTCTTCCAGTTTCATGGCAATTTTGCCATTGGCCCGCACTTCAGCAAAATCGGCCAGAGAGTTGCGCCGCACTGTGCCGCGCGTGGTGGCAAACATGATATCGAGTTCGCTCCAGCTGTCCTCATCTTCGGGCAGGGGCATGATGGATGTTATGCGTTCACCCGCCTGCAAGGGCAGCAGGTTGATCAACGCCTTACCGCGCGACTGAGGCGCCGCCTGGGGCAAGCGCCAGACCTTGAGCTTATATGCAATGCCGCGCGAGGAGAAAAACAGCACCGGGGTATGGGTATTAGCCACGAACAGACGCGCCACAAAATCTTCATCACGGGTGGACATGCCGGCCCGACCTTTGCCGCCGCGATTCTGGGCGCGATAAGTTGAAAGGGGCACGCGTTTTATATAACCGGCGTGGGAAACCGTGACCACCATATCTTCGCGGGCGATAAAATCCTCATCATCCATATCGGCGGCATAATCTGAAATTTCGGTCTGACGATCGGTTGAAAACTGATCGCGCACTTCTTCAAGCTCATCGCGCACAATCGCCACCACACGGTCGCGCGAGCGCAAAATGTCCAGATGGTCGGTAATCTGATCGCCAAGGGATGCCAGTTCATCACCAATTTCATCGCGCCCGAGAGCTGTCAAACGCGCCAGTCGCAACTCAAGAATTGCCCGCGCCTGTTCTTCAGACAAGCGGAATGTGCCATCAGGGGCCACTTTATGACGCGGATCATCAATCAGGCGAATAAGCGGCTCCACATCAGCGGCGGGCCAGTGGCGCGCCAGCAATTGTTCACGGGCGGTGGCGGGATTAGGCGCACTGCGGATAAGGGCAATCACCTCGTCAACATTGGCCACGGCCACAGCCAGACCAACCAGAATATGCGCCCGGTCGCGGGCCTTGTTGAGCAGGAATTTGGCCCGGCGTGTCACCACGATTTCGCGGAATTCAATAAATGCGCTCAGAATTTGCCTTAGCCCCATCAACTGGGGCTTGCCGCCATTAAGGGCAACGAAATTGCATCCGAACGAGGTTTGCAGCTGGGTAAAACGATAAAGCTGATTCAGCACGATATCCCCAGACGCTTCGCGCTTGATCTCAATGACGACACGCATGCCATGACGATCACTTTCATCACGGATATCTGAAATGCCTTCAATCCGTTTCTCACGCACCAGATCGGCAATTTTTTCGATCATCGTGGCTTTGTTCACCTGATAGGGAATTTCGGTGATGATCAGCGCTTCGCGGTCCTTGCGGATTTCCTCGATGGTGACTTTACCGCGCATTAAAACAGAGCCGCGCCCGGTTTCATAGGCGGAGCGGATCCCTGCCCTGCCAAGAATAATCCCCCCGGTGGGGAAGTCTGGCCCGGGCATGATATCAGTCAGTTCATCAATCGAAATATTTGAATTTTCCATCAATGCAAGTGTCGCATTGATGACTTCGCCCAGATTATGAGGGGGGATATTGGTGGCCATGCCCACCGCGATGCCCCCGGCCCCATTGACCAGAAGATTTGGGAAACGGGCAGGCAAAACCGTGGGTTGCGTTTCGGAATCGTCATAGTTGGGGTAAAAATCAACGGTGTCTTTGTCTAGGTCGTTGAGCAGAGACAGCGTCACTTTTCTCATGCGCACTTCAGTATAGCGCATGGCGGCGGGCATATCGCCATCCACGGAACCAAAATTGCCCTGCCCGTCAATCAGGGGAACGCGCAAAGAAAATGTCTGTGCCATGCGCACCAAAGACATATAGACCGCCACATCACCGTGGGGGTGATATTTACCGATCACATCACCTACGACACGGGCGGACTTTTTGAATGGTTTGTTCCACTCATATCCATTCTCGTGCATGGAATAGAGAATGCGCCTGTGCACGGGCTTCAGGCCATCTCGCACATCGGGCAATGCCCGCGAAACAATAACGCTCATGGCATAGTCAAGATAGGATTTTTTCATCTCGTCGGCGATAGAAACCGGCACGATGTCATGGGCGGAAAATCCGGTGTCGTTCTGGTCGGGCGTATCAGTCACGAATTATACAATCCTGAATATTTAGTTGAAGAAGTCTACTCTTGGAATTTATAGGTGATTCCGTGTCAGCTTACTATGGCAAGCCGGCTTTTACCCCACAGAGAATAATTTCACTTTCCATAAGCGATATATCGGATAAGTTGACAACTGGACGAATGCGAGACAACACCTTACTAACTTCTAATAATTATTTTGGGGAGAATGATTCTTGTCCATTGGTTTCGGTTTAGAACGTCTTGGGGTTATAGCGTTAAAGTTCCCCAAGACGATGGGGTTGGCTGTCATTGCCTTTACTGTTCTTTGTGTCTCTATGCTGCCCAGTGCTTCAATGGATGGGGATCTACTTCGGGTTTATAAGAATTCAGGCGAGATGTATGAGCGCTATGCGGAACTGACCAATACTTTTGGCACTTTCGACAATGACGCCTATATTCTTGTTTATTCCGACCAGATGACGGACCCTGATGTGCTTGAAACCCTCAGGGAGCTGGCGTTTGATCTGGAGCTGAGCGACTATGCAGTGGGCACCATGTCGCCATTTTCCCTCAGAAAACCGGCGGCTGACAATGTCACCACACCGGCGGTGCCCGAGGGAATGCAGAGCGCTGAAGAAGTGGCGGCGGCCCTGGATGAACTTCGCCAAAATGACCCGATAATGAAGAACCTGATTGTTGCCGACCTGACGGGCATGGTGATGATCATGTTCCCTGATCAGGACAAAACCAAGGGCGAGGGCGAAAAAGAGATGATCGCCGAGTTGACTGAACTGGTGGAATTTTACAGTTCGGACAAAATCCGGGTTGAACTGACCGGGGCGCCAATCTGGAAAACCGAAATGCTGGATGCAAGCATTCAGGATCAGATCAAGTTTTCGGTTTATGGCGTTATTGTCGGCTTTTTGATCGCATTTATCAGTTTCCGCTCTTTCTGGGGGGCGGTGCTTGCAACATTTACGCCCTTTGTTTCGGTCATCTGGGTGGCCGGTGTGGTCCTGATGTTATTTGGCTCGTTTACCTTCCTGACGACGATCGTCATCACGCTCGTGCTGGTGATTGCATTTGCCGAGAGCATGTTCTTTTGCTTTTCCTGGCTCAGATTGTGGCGCGACGGGATGGAGCCGGAGGAAGCCATTCATCAAACCGTGTTGCGGGTCAGCCCGGCATGTGCCCTGACCTCAATTACAACCATCGTTGCCTTTGGCTCCCTTGGCCTGACCCAGGGTCAGGGAATTCGCGAGTTTGCCCTGTCCGGCGCCATTGCCGTGGTGGTGGCCTATGTTACGCTGGTGACTTTTTTGCCCCTGGCGCTAAAGGTTGCCATTCGATTGGGGTTCAAAACACCGCCACCGCCAAGTGCGATTTTGACTGCGCCAATTCCTTTCTTTCGCAAGCTGGTCTGGGGTTTCAAAACTCCGCTGGCAATATTTGGTGTGGTGGCGACGGCGGTGCTGTTCTACCCTCATTTTTCACTGGAGCCGCGCTTTTCATTTCAGGACTTTT
>WFOP01000237.1 GCA_015487985.1 Hyphomicrobiales bacterium | reverse complement strand
ACCCTATGTGGTGGAAGTTCTCAAGGAAAGTCCGGTGACGGGCAAAACCGTGGTGTTTACCGGCACTCTCGTGCAGATGACACGGGCCGAAGCCAAGGCGATGGCCGAACGGCTGGGGGCAAAGGTTTCAGGTTCCGTTTCGAAAAAAACCGACATTCTGGTGGCCGGTCCGGGGGCCGGTTCCAAATTGAAAAAGGCAGAAGACTTTGGGGTGCAGGTGATGGACGAAGCGGAATGGCTGGCGTTTGTCAGCTAAATTGCCTTGGTTGCCTGTTGCAGCCAATCAAGGTTTTCCCCGTAGAGAAACGGGCCGATTTCTTTTAGTACGCGCGCATGATAGGTGTTAATCCATGCTGTTTCCTCGGGGGTGAGCAGCGCGGTATCGACTAGGCGTGTATCTATGGGCACAAGGGTGAGGGTTTCAAAGGCCAGCCAGCCCTTGCTGATTTCGCTGTCCACGATATGAATGAGGTTTTCAATGCGAATGCCATATTCCCCTTCAAGATAAAAACCCGGCTCGTTAGACAGGATCATGCCTTTTTGTAGCGGGACATTGTTGATGGGGGATATGCTTGCGGGCCCTTCGTGTACGCTTAAAAAAGCCCCCACGCCATGGCCCGTCCCATGCCCATAGTTGAGGCCCGCCTGCCACAGGAACTGGCGGGCCAGAATATCAATATGCGCGCCGGTGGTTTTGGGCGGGAACTGGAGGCTGGATATGGCGATCATGCCCTTGAGCACTCTGGTATTATGCTGTTTTTGTTCCCTTGTCGCATCCCCGCAAATCATGGTGCGGGTGATGTCGGTGGTGCCACTAAGATATTGGCCGCCGCTGTCAACCAGCATCAATTCGCCGCGCCTTAGCTTGCGGTTTGATGAATTTGTCACCCGATAATGCACAATTGCACCATTGGGGCCGGACCCGGAAATGGTATCAAAGGAAATATCGACCAGTGTTTGTTCTTGGCGCCGAAAGGCCTCCAGCGCGGTGGCAATGTCGATTTCAGTGAGGGATCCGGTTGGTGCCTGCCGGTCAAACCAGCTCAGAAATTTGGCCATTGCGATGGCGTCAAGCCTGTGGGCCTCGCGCATGCCGACCAGTTCGGTTTCGTTTTTGATTGCCTTTGCATCCAAAACAGGGTCGGGCTTTTCTATCAGTATCGCCGGAGTCGATTGCAAAATGCGCGCAACCTCATATGGCGCGCTTGCCGGATCAAACCATATTGATTTTTCGGTTTCCCCCAACTGAGATATCAGGGCAAAAAACCGGTTTTCCGATTCAATTTTTACAGCCTGGCTGAGCTGCTGGTGTTGTTGGGGTGTCAGCTTTTTTTCGTTGATAAAAAGGGTGGGCCTGCCCATTTGGGGCACAATGGCAAAACACAGGGCAACCGGGGTGTTGGGCACATCGCGCCCGCGAATATTAAACAGCCAGTTAATGGATTCTGGTACATTCAGGATTAGTGCGTCGGCATTATTCGTGCTCAACGTTTTTTGCAAACTATTGATTTTGGCCTCGCGGGATATGCCGGCCCGGTTGTTGCCCAGGATTTCTATGGGGGTGTTGGGGGCGGCGGGCCGGTCTTGCCAAATGGCGTTCACCAGATTTTTGCAATGGCTCAGGATTGCATAATCCCCCAGCTCTTTTGTCCAGGTTTTAAGTTCGCCCACGGTGCTGGTCAGCGGGTCAAAACCGATGGTTGCGCCTTTTGGCAGGTTCTCTTTAATCCAGCGGGTGAGCTTGATTTCAGCTATCTGCTGCACCTCGATGATTTTTTGATCGGTTTGTTTGGGGGCCTGCAGCGTGTAGCGGCCATCAACAAAAAGCGCGGCTTTTTTCAGTCCGATGATGGCCAGCCCGGCCGAGCCGGTGAAGCCGGTTATATAGGCAAGGCGCTGTTCGCCCGGGGGCAGGGATTCGCCGCGATGAATGTCGGCAAGGGGAATGATATAGGCGTCAAGATTGTTGTTTTTGATGGTTTCGCGCAGCGCCTTGACGCGCGGGGCGACATTGGAGGGATCGGAAATATCATCAAATGACTGAAATTTTGTCGGTTCAAATTTGAGGGACATCTATCATAAACCTTTTGCTAACCCGCTATGCGAGGATGACATATCTGCTGCGCGTTGCAAGGGCTAACTGGCCGATGCCGCGTGCCCTATATTGAGGGTGTCGCCGGGTTTGGCGGCATATGATGGCAAGAAAATCGGAAGAAGAGATATGACAAATACAAAAAACATATTCGTACGGGCATTTGACGCGGTTATTGAAGGGCGCATGCGCTCCACTGCACGCAACGTTGCCCAGTATCGCAAACAGTTCAATCTGGATGCCCGGTTTTAGATTTTTTGCATCACCAGCGTCGTCCATTCTTTAAGGACAATTCGCCGGTTCAAAACGATGCCATTATTTTCGTAGGCGGCAATGACTTTTGCTGCCTGCGTATTGAGAATTCCCGAGAGAATTATGTCGGCGTTCTTTTTTGAAGCGGCGGCAATATCGGGGGCCAGATCAGCGAGTGGTCCGGCCAGAATATTGGCGACAATCAGGTTGTAGCGCCCTCTTTTCCTGATCTTTTTACTGTTCAGACCCGTTGCAAGAACCGGTTTGATCCACTTTTTCACCTTGTTGAGGCTGGCATTGTCCTTGGTGGTTTTTACCGCAATCGGGTCAATATCGCTGGCGACGATTTTGCGTTTGAGCCGTTTGGCCAGTGCGATGGCCAGCACGCCCGTGCCGGTGCCCACGTCGAGGACCTTTTTGGGGCGTTTTGATTTCAAAATGCCAAAAATAGCCTCAAGACATCCCGCCGTTGTCTGATGATGGCCGGTGCCAAACGCCTGGGCTGCTTCAATATGGATGGGAATAAGTCCGGGGGGCAGCTGGTCGCCATTATGCCCGGCATGGACAAAAAAACCGCCCGCTGCAACCGGTGGCAAACCTTCAAGGGATTTTGCAATCCAGTCGATGTCGGGATCAATTTTTTCAATTGAAAATGTAACTTTTCCGTTTAACGTTCTGGCGGCGATACGATTGAAGGCTTCAACATCGGGTTTGCCTTCACAGGTGGCTTCAAACATCCAGTTGCCATCCTTATCCTCATAGGCTGAGGCAGCCAGGGTCAATTCCTCCTGTTCGGACACCGCATCCACCAAAGCATAGGCCTGTTCTTTGGACAGGGGCGTGGTGATTTGTGAATTGTCCATGGGCACACCTAAAATTGAAGTGGTGGAAATCTGATTGTCTGTTAGTTATTCTAGCGCAACATACGGCACAAAAATGGAATTGCTCTCACTATGGTTACCAGTAAAACAGATGGAATCGTAGTGAAAAAACCACGTTTT
>WFOP01000236.1 GCA_015487985.1 Hyphomicrobiales bacterium | reverse complement strand
GTTTAATGGTTTGCTTCACCAACGGCGCACTGGATTTTCCCGGCACATAAGGGGCGATTTTCATCACCCCGGATTTAGGAATTGGGCATTCACTCATACGTTAAATTTCTCAATTGATTGCTTGGCAATAAATGCGAACATAACGAGCCACAATTAGGAAAGCAAAGCATCGTTTTTCTGCCGGTAAATTTATGGAAAAATACACAACCACCCCCCCATGTTTTTGCCATTTCCCACTCAAGGAACCGGACCGGGAAGTCAACCCCGAAGGCTAATCCAGGATATCCGCCCGCGGGGATCTGAAAGCCGTTTGCGGCACAAATTCTGGCAGCCGGATAAATTTTTCCGCCCTCTTTCTTCTGGGGACCGCCGGAAAGAGCTTCTTGCGTGCACTCAACACAATCACCCCGGATAAAGCCGGGCCCAAAAGCCGGCCAAAGCGTTCAAAAAACCCGACAGATTTCAGGGAAATCGGCCGCTGGCTGGGGGGCAGGTAAAGCGCGTCATGGCATTGCTCGGCTTCAAAGGAATGGGCGCTCAACAGGCGTTCCAACTGCCCTCTGGAAAAGGGATTGCCAAATCCAAACGGCGTATTGTCTCGCGTTGACCAGAGCCCGCGCCGTCGCGGCACCACAATAATCAACTGGGCATTGGGCGCACAAATGCGCCACAACTCGCGCATCAGCTCCTCGCTGTCTGCGGCATGTTCCAGCGCATGAACACAGATTACCAGATCGATACAGGCATCCGTCAACGGCATTTCTTCAGGGTCACAAAGGGTGGTCACCGAAGGACCCTCACGCGGCCAGGACGATGCCCCCTGACGCGCCGGCATGAACGCCAACACCCGTTCGGCAGGCTTGAGCGCAAACCTTAAATAAGGCGTTGCAAAACCAAGGCCCAACACACGCCGCCCTTTGACATCCCCCGCAAACCCCACAATTCTGTCCCGAACCAGACCCCGCGCCAGATGCCCCAGCTCGGATTTATAAAATGTCAGCAATTGAGTAATATCGGGGGTCATGTTTCCTCAGCACATTGCCCTTGCGCCAGCGTTTGCATAACTTGACTTGTCGCCCACACAAAGGTCCACTGCACTAAACCTAAGCATCATATCACCAAAGGCAACATTTATGAGCGTTAGCATTGAGTTGTTTCCATTTCTTTCCGACAATTATTGCATACTTGTTCATGACAACGCGACAGGGGCCACCGCCAGCATCGACGCCATAGACCCCGCCCCCATCCTTGATATGCTGACCCAAAAAAATTGGACTCTGAGCGATATCTTTGTCACCCATCACCACTGGGACCACACCGATGGCATTTTATCACTAAAAAACATGTTCGACATTCGTGTGACGGGACCGGCTGGCGAAGCAAACAAAATCGGGGGACTGGACAATACCGTTAGCGGCGGGGACACTATATCACTGGGCGAAACCACCTTTGAAATTATAGACACCCCCGGCCATACCCTTGGCCATATCAGCTATTTTGACCGTTCAAATAAAAACCTGTTCTGCGGGGACGCCCTGTTTTCCCTTGGCTGCGGCCGCATGTTTGAGGGCACCCCGGCGCCCATGTGGGCAGGTCTGAAATCCCTCCGCCAGCTTCCCGATGACACCAGTGTCTATTGCGGCCATGAATATAGCGCGGCAAACGCCAAATTTGCCCTGTCCGTTGACCCGCACAATAAGGCGCTGCAAAACCGGGTTGAACAAATCACTGATTTACTCAAATCAGGACAACCAACCGTTCCCTTCAATCTTGGGGAAGACAAGCTGGCCAACCCGTTTTTACGGGCAGACAGCCCCGCGCTTGCACAAAACCTCAACATGCCCCTCAACAACCCCGATACGGTTTTCGCCGCCCTGCGCAAGGCCAAAGATACTTTTTGAAAACTCTGCCATGGCAACAGCGGGGTAATTCCGGGATGGCAATTAACGCTAATTGGCAAAATTTCCCACCCCCGAAGCGCAAATGATTAACAAAGTCTTACAATCTGGCACGCCCCTTGCCACATACAGGTCAAGGGCCACGTTCGACG
>WFOP01000235.1 GCA_015487985.1 Hyphomicrobiales bacterium | reverse complement strand
GATGGATTTATCTTAAAATCAAAATGGAAATATATCCCGCTGCAATAACCAGTATCAGGGGGGCGAAATAGGTTTGATCCAGCGTTTTGAATGGTTCAAGGGATGTGCTCAGCGGGCCGATGGGCAGATAGGTCATAATGCCCCGAACTGTAAATATCACAGCGAGCACAATCAGGCTGGTTAGGCGCATCCACTCAGGCAGCGGCAGGTTGACTACCCGGGCGCCCCAAAGTGCACACAGTCCGGCACCGGCAATCCCTGCGGCGACAAACAACGTTAGCCCGAGTGAGGGCATGGTTGTAATGTTTGGACTGCCAATTACGGTTTTGATCAGGGTCTGCTCATCCGTTGCAGGCCAAAGCATGCCAAATCCCCAGCCCACATGAATGAGGGCGGTGATGAATAAAATTGCGGCGATGAAAATTGCGATGATGTTCATTTAGCTAACCTTTTTACGCAGGCCCCAAAGGGCGAGGGCGGGAATAAGAAAAAATGCAATCCACTGGGGCAGGGTCCAAAGTTCACCAAGGCGGGTCTGGCCGTAATAGATAAACAACAGGCCCCAGCCGGCATATTGCGCCGAGACAAGGCCAACAAGGGGCATGCGGAAATTTGACTTTTGGGCGGCCAGGGCGAGCGCTGCGGTGTTCATGGTCACGATGACGGTCACGGCATGCCAAAGCACTGAATAGAGGGCCTTTTCTTCAATATTCAAATTGCTGGCCATCGCGGGCACATGATATTGGGGGTCACCGCCAAAAATATGGGCGGCGAGGGTGATGCCCGACAGGGCGGCGGCGGCAATAATTGGAATATTCATCAGGGTTTCTTTCAGTATGTTTTTCCATACGTCAGCGTATGTATAGTAGCCGGTTGCCAGAGTCAATACGCTGGCGTATGGTGGCTGCAGTGCGGATATTTTGCGGGGAGTTTGCGAGCAATGGAGACTTGGAGTGAATAGGAAGAATTCCTTGTCAAAACAGGATTGGATTCTTGCAGCTTTTCGCGCTTTGACGGCAGAGGGGCCACAAGGCATCCGCGTAGAGGCCATCGCGCGGGATCTCAAAGTTTCCAAAGGCTCGTTTTATTGGCATTTCAGGGATGTGCAGGCGCTCAAAGCGGGCATGCTGGCGCATTGGTCTCAGGCGGGAACCGATGAGGTAATTGAGAGCGTCAGTGCCAAACCGGGGGGGGCGAGGGGGCAGCTTTATGCCCTGATTGACGCTTCGGTTGATTTTGACAGCCGTAATGTTGGCGGTGTTCTGGCGGAAACGGCAATTCGCGATTGGGCGCGGAGCAACGAGTTGGCGGCAAAAACGCTTTTGCAGGTGGAGAGTGCCAGACTGGAATTTGTTTGCGCTCTGTTTGAAAAAGTCGGATTTTCGCCAAATGAAAGCCGGCTAAGGGCCGATTTGCTTTATGGGGGGCTGATTGGCATGGCGCACCTGACGCATTGGAAACATGCTGATATCGAGGAGCGCCTGCGGGCGTTGCTTGATATGCTGCTCGGGGAAAATTCCTAAAGCATGTTTGTCAAAAGCATGCCCTCGGGCATAACCCGTGGGGGGCACCGGTTTTTGATAAAAGACATGGCGAAAACAAAAAGATAAAGCATGTTGAGTGAATACGATTGAACGCGATATGCTTTAAGACTTGAGGTTTAGCGTTTCATTTCGCTGAACGGGCGGCTTTGGCGTCTGATTTGAGTTGCTTTTTGATATGCCGGGCGCTGTTTGAGGTTTTTCATATAATTCAGGGCTTTGCCGGTTCCCAAATCCAGGCCAACCGCCTTGGCCCATGAGAGCACAAACATGGCCATGATGTCGGCAATGGTGAAGGTGTCGCCCATCACATGGGTGTTGTTGCCCAGTCGCGTTTCAAAGGTTTTAAGCTCCTGTAAAAAGTCCAGTTCACAGCTTGGAATAATATCGGGCACACGCAATTTTTCCGGCAGAATGTCCATATGTTTGTGACGCACCCACAAAGGGGCCTCCATATCGTTAGCGGCCAGCAGGGAAAAACTGTCCTGAACTGCGCGCTCGGGGGAGCCGGCGGGGAAAGTGAATTTGTTGTGCCTGTCCGCCAGATAGGTGCAGATGGCCAGACTGTCAGAGATGGTTTGCCCCTCGGCCTGAAGGACTGGAATTTTGCCGGACGGGTTTACCTCAAAAACCTTTGGGTCCAGCGGGAAAACGTCCACCAGTTCATAGGGAACGCGAAGTTCTTCAAGCAGCCAGACAGCGCGAAATGCGCGGGATTGGGGGGAGCCGATGAGGGTGAGCATTTGGGTCTCCACAGACTTTTCAAATTGTTGGCTCAAAGCTAGCGCCAAGTTGGCGGGGTTGCAATTTGTTTCATGATATTCCAGTACTAGAATATGGATGACAAAAAACTTACCGATGCGGAACTGTTGCTTTTGGGGCTGGTGGCTGAAATGCCGCGCCACGGGTATGAGCTTGAGCAGGTGATTGAACAGCGTGGCATGCGCGAATGGACGAGTATCGGGTTTTCTTCGATATATTTTGTGCTTGGGAAGCTGGAAAAGGCGGGACTGGTGGCGGCAAAAAAGCCGCAAGGGGCAAAGGCGCGCAAGGTGTTCAGCGCAACGGGGCAGGGCTATGGCGTGCTGGCAAGTCAGTCGCTGGCGGCGCTGGCGCAATTAAAACCCAACCACTCCGCCGTGTTGCTGGGGATTGCCCATTGGCCGTTTTTGGAGCGCAAAAAGGCCGTGGCGGCATTGCGCTTGCGTGGGGAGGCGGTCGCAAAAGAGCTGGTGCGACTTGAAAATATTCAGTTTGAGCAACAGCCCCTGCCGGATTTTGTCGAGGCGTTGTTTGATTATTCCCTGAGCCAGCTCAGGGCGGAGGCGGACTGGATCAGGCGCACGGCGGATTACATGGAAATTAAACCGGAATAGATGAAAGGGAGCATTGTGGAAAAAATTGATTTCAAGAAAAAACTGAAGGAACTTTATCAGCCACCCCATAAGGAATTTTCGATTGTGAAGGTGCCCGATATGTTGTTTGCGATGATTGACGGGGAGGGACCGCCAGCCGGGGAAAATTTCACCCGTTCCGTGCAATGGCTCTATTCGAGTATTTATCCCATCAAGTTCATGTCCAAAAAGAGAATGGGCAAGGATTTTGTTATGGCGCCGCTGGAGGGACTTTGGTGGGCCGATGATATGGATGATTTCATCAATGACAATCGGGACAAATGGAAGTGGCGGTTGATGATTGTTCTGCCGGAATGGACCGATGAGGAATTGTTTGAGGAGGGGGTTGCCAAGGGCCAGAAAAAAATGGGGGAGCGCCCTGACAGCCTGCGCATGGAAATGTTTGAAGAAGGACTGTCGGTGCAGATTATGCATATTGGTCCTTTTGCAAACGAAGCGCCGGTTATTGCGCGCATGCACCATGAGTTCATTCCTGAAAACGGGTTCGTGGAAAACGGGTATCACCATGAAATTTATCTCAATGATGCGCGTCGAACAGCGCCGGAAAAACTCAAAACGGTTCTGCGTCAGCCCGTAAGAGCGAAGTAGGGATTTGTCAGACTTGAACATCGCTGGCAGCATGGTTACCTCTTTTTGAGGGAAACAGCAGGAGCTGAATTTTGAAGCGACTTCAATTAATCGGGCAGGACATCTGGTTGTGTGAAGGGGGCAATGTGGATTTTTTCGGCTTTGCCTATAATACAAGAATGGTCGTTGTGCGGCTGCCCGACGATACGCTTTGGGTGTGGTCGCCGGTTGCCTTGGATGAAGCACTGAAAAACGAGGTTGAGGCGTTGGGCCATGTTGCCCATCTGGTCAGCCCGAATAAAATCCACTACCTGTTTTTGAAGGACTGGCACGCCGCTTTTCCCGATGCAAAATTGTGGGGGCCGGCATCAACAATCAGGAAATGTACCGAACTGACATTTGAAGCGCCGCTTGGCCAAAATGCGCCCAAAAGTTGGGGCGGCGCAATCGAGGTTTTTCATTTTACCGGCTCAATGGCTTTGGATGAACTGGTGTTTTTTCATCGCCCTTCGAGTACGGCAATCCTGGCTGATTTGTCAGAAAATTTCTCAAAGGAATTTGTGG
>WFOP01000234.1 GCA_015487985.1 Hyphomicrobiales bacterium | reverse complement strand
GGGTTGGGAAAAGGTTCAGCATTCTTTTTTCAACTGGGATATCTTTCAAAAAACATTCCCCACGCTTTTGAATGCTTTTCTGCTGGATATTGCAATTTTTGCCTGGTCCGCACCACTGATTGCAATCTGGGGACTCATCCTTGCCCTGGCCAGGGATGCGCGATCCCCCGCGCTGTTTCCATTGCGCCTTTTTGCAACAGTTTATAACGATGTTTTTCGTGGCGTGCCGGTGATCCTGACCATTTATCTGATTGGTTTTGGCATTCCCGGACTGGGATTGCCACGCCCATGGAACAGCCCCTATATCTGGGGTTCGGTGGCGTTGGTGCTCAGTTATTCTGCATATGTGGCGGAAGTATATCGCGCCGGAATCGAATCCATTCACGAGAGCCAGCGCGCCGCAGCCAAGTCATTGGGGCTTTCTCACTGGGATACCATGCGCTTTGTCATCCTGCCGCAGGCGGTGCGCAGGGTTTTGCCCGCCAACATGAACAACCTGATTTCATTACAAAAGGATGTGGCCCTGCTCTCATTTATTGGCCCGGTGGAATTGCTCCGACAGGCCGGGGTTTTCAAGTCTTTTTACGCCAATTTCACCCCCTACCTTGGGGCGGCGCTGATTTTTTTGGCGGTGACCATTCCCGCCACCCGTTTGGCCGACAGTCTGATGGCGCGCCAGGACAAAGAGCGCAGGTAGCAGATTGTGACACATAAACTCCAACTGATTGATGTAACTAAAAGTTTTGCTGCATTGCAGGTGTGCAAAGGCATTTCCTTTAATGTGAGGAAAGGGGAACTGGTCTGTCTCATCGGCGCCTCGGGATCGGGCAAGTCGACCCTGTTGCGCTGCATCAACCTGCTTGAGGAAGTCGACAGCGGATGCATCTTGCTGGATGGGCAGGATATCACCAACCCTGACATTGATCCACAACCGATAAGGCGCCGGATCGGCATTGTATTTCAGAGCTTTAACCTGTTTCCCCACATGAATGTGATGGAAAATGTCATGCTGGCGCCGCGCAGGGTGTATAAACCTGCCAAAGCTGAATTGCTGGCACAAACCACAGAGCTGTTTGAACGTTTTGGACTGGCAGAGCGGATGAAATATTATCCCGACCAGCTTTCGGGCGGGCAACAACAGCGGGTTGCAATAATTCGTGCGTTGGCAATGAAGCCCGAAATCATGCTGTTTGACGAAGTGACAAGCGCGCTGGACCCGGAACTGGTAGGCGAGGTTCTGGACGTATTGCTCAAACTTAAAAGCGAAGGCATGACGATGGTGCTGGCCACCCATGAAATGGGTTTTGCCCGAAAAGCAGCGGACAAGATTTGTTTTCTGGATCAGGGAGTCATCGTCGAATCCGGCCCCCCCGAGCAGATTTTCAACAATCCCAAACAAGCCCGAACCCGTGAATTTCTGGCCCGCGTCATGTAAGCGAACCACAAGCCATTTGTAATGCGGATTTCATTCTCTGGCGGATACAAAGGGACAGTTTTATGCCGATGAACCCGTTCAAACGGTTGAATTTACTTCGCTTACGGACCTAAGCTGAAATCTGGAAATATGTTTGTAGCGGGATTACTCAGATGAACGCGGATACAACCCGGAAATTTGCAGATATTGCAGTTGAAAAACTCAGCTATGCGCGCCGCAACCCGTTGGGGTTTTTTATTCTGACCATGATGGCGGGAGCCTATGTGGGGGTGGGGATTACCCTCATTCTTGCCCTTGGCAATGATGCGGACCCCTCAACGCAAAAACTGATTATGGGCGCGATGTTTGGCATTACACTGACCCTTGTCATATTTGCCGGTGCCAAACTTTTTTCCGGCCACACCATGTATATGACTTTCGGGTTCTTCTACAAAAAGGTCAGCGCTTTGGGGGTAATCAAGGACTGGTTCATCTGCTGGTACGGCAACCTGTTTGGCGCCATGATGCTGTCGTTCTTGTTCATTGCCGGGGGTGGCGGGGGCTGGGCGGGAGACGCCAGTTCACTGGTTCATCAGGTGGCAGAAGCCAAGATGAACTCCTCAATCATCGAACTTGTTGCCCGCGCCATCATCTGCAACTGGCTGATTTGTCTGGCCATCTGGATGTCGGCGCGCACCACAAGCGACACGGCAAAATGCATCCTGATATTCTGGTGCCTGTTTGCCTTTGTCGCGGCCGGGTTTGAACACGGCATTGCCAATATGACGGTGTTCACCATCTCACTGCTTGGGGCGCATCCTGACAGTGTGAGCATTATTGGCGGGCTTTATAATCTGGCATGGGTTTCGGTGGGCAACGTAATCGGGGGGGCCGGATTTATCGGGGTCGCCTATTTTCTGACGACTAAATCGGTGATTGGCGGGGAGTGACATCAAGCATAATCTCAGCGCCGCACTAACGCTCCATGGTGCCGGTGCGCCGTATCTTTTTCTGTAACAGCAAAACCGCATAAAGCAGGGCTTCGGCAGTGGGCGGGCATCGGAGGATATAAATGTCCACCGGCACCTCCCCGGCTGAAATCGACAGGTTGATCGCAACAGACGAGCGCTATTGGTGTTATCGTTTGCTGGAGGATTATTACCGGTAGGGGGGACGCACTTTTATTTGCGTCATATTCGGGCTTGACCCGAATATCCATTCTGCAGTTCAATTTCACAATGGGCGCATTTGTGTATATCCTCACCAATAAGCCAAACGGCCCACTTTATGTGGGCGTGACCAATAATCTCGTCCGTCGGGTTTATGGGCACAAAGAAAACCCGTTGAAGGTTTTACAAAAAAATATGGCCTTGAACTATTGGTATATTACGAAAGGCATGAAACCATGCTCCTTGCGATCCAGCGGGAAAAGAACATCAAGCGCTGGCTGCGTAAATGGAAAATCGAACTGATTGAGGACATGAATTCCAATTGGGATGATCTGTGGGATCAAATTACACTATAGCATGAACCCTCGGGTCAGGCCCGAGGGTGACGAAGAGAGAGTTTGGGGAAACCAACCCGCCTCCAAAAGTGCTGGCCCTTCACGGCATCGCTCAGGGCGTTCAGCACTCAAATCTCTCATTCGCGACTTGGCCCTTCGAGCTGTGCCTTTGCTGGCGGGGCACCCGGTGCCGTTGGCACCTGCCCTCGCGTTCGAAACCTACCAACGATTCACTGGATCGTTGGTTTGGCGCAAAGCGCCAACCATTTTCTCACTCCCCCATCTTAAGCGCCTTGATGAACGCTTCCTGCGGGATTTCCACCTTGCCAAACTGCCGCATTCTTTTCTTCCCTGCCTTCTGCTTATCCAGCAGCTTGCGTTTGCGGGTGGCGTCGCCGCCGTAGCATTTTGCCGTCACGTCTTTGCGCAGAGCCGAGATGGTTTCGCGGGCGACGACACGGCCTCCGATGGCGGCTTGAATTGGAATTTTGAACAGGTGGTTGGGGATCAGCTCTTTCAATTTTTCGCACATCACCCGCCCCCGACTTTCAGCCGCTGATCTATGTACCAGCATCGCCAGCGCGTCCACAGGTTCGGCGTTGACCAGAACACTTAGCTTCACCAGATCCCCCTCGCGATATTCATCCAGCGTATAGTCAAAACTGGCATAGCCTTTGGACATGGATTTGAGGCGATCGTAAAAATCAAACACCACTTCATTCAGGGGCAATTTATATTCCACCATGGCGCGGTTGCCCACATAGGTGAGGTTGGTCTGGATGCCGCGCCGATCCTGACATATCTTGAGAATCGGCCCCAGATATTCGTCCGGCGTCAAAATGGTGGCCTTGATCCAGGGTTCGCTGATATGGTCAATTTTTACCACATCGGGCAGGTCCGCAGGATTGTGCAGAGAAATCACCGACCCATCATTCATGGCGATTTTATAAACAACGGAAGGGGCGGTGGCGATGAGATCAAGATTGAACTCGCGGCTCAGGCGCTCCTGAATGATTTCCAGATGCAACAGGCCCAAAAAGCCGCAGCGGAAACCAAAGCCAAGGGCTGCGCTGGTTTCCATCTCATAGGAAAAGCTGGCGTCGTTCAGTCGCAATTTTCCCATGGCGGCGCGCAGGTCTTCAAAATCGTTGGCGTCCACCGGGAACAGGCCACAAAATACCACCGGCTGGGCAGGTTTGAACCCTTCGAGCGCTTCAGCGCACGGGCGTTTGGCATCGGTGATGGTGTCCCCCACATTGGTATCGGCCACCTCTTTGATGGAGGCGGTGACAAAGCCGATTTCACCGGGACCAAGCTCATCGGTGATAACCAGCTTGGGGGTGAATACCCCCACCCGGTCCAGATCATAAACCGCATCGGTGGCCATCATTCTGACCTTCTGGCCCTTTTTGATGGTGCCGTCGATCACGCGCACCAGCACCACAACCCCCAGATAGGTATCATACCAGCTATCCACCAGCATGGCCTTGAGGGGGGCGTCAATATCCCCCTTGGGGGGGGGCAGACGGGTGACGATGGCCTCAAGCACATCTTCAATGCCGATGCCGGTTTTGGCGGAAATTTCCACCGCATCGGTGGCATCCAGCCCGATCACATCTTCGATCTGGATTTTTACCCGATCCGCATCAGCGGCGGGCAGGTCGATTTTGTTCAAAACCGGCACAATCTCATGATCCACTTCCATGGCCTGATAGACATTGGCCAAAGTTTGCGCTTCGACCCCCTGGGAGGCATCCACCACCAGAAGCGAGCCTTCGCAGGCGGCCAGAGACCGGTTTACCTCATAGGCAAAATCCACATGGCCCGGGGTATCAATAAGGTTGAGAACATAGGTTTCACCATCATGGGCGGCATAGGTCAAACGTACGGTCTGGGCCTTGATGGTAATGCCACGTTCTTTTTCAATTTCCATGGAATCAAGCACCTGCGCGCTCATTTCGCGCTCGGTCAGCCCACCTGTTTTTTGAATAAGGCGATCGGCAAGGGTGGACTTGCCATGGTCGATGTGTGCAACAATGGAAAAGTTGCGAATGTTTTTGAGTTCTGTTGTCATAATGGGGGGCATGTAGCAGGTTTAGCCTGAGGCGCAAAGAGGAATCGGGCTGACATTTTTTTATGACGGCACGGGCGTGATATCATTCGTGGGCGCGCACATAAAACCGGGGGAAAATCATTTGGACACGCGACAGAGAAATTCAAGAATAATTCTGATAATTGTTATCATTCTGGGGGTGGTTCTTTT
>WFOP01000233.1 GCA_015487985.1 Hyphomicrobiales bacterium | reverse complement strand
GGGTAAATGAGATGCTTAACGTGAGGGGGGCATCGTGGGGGTTGAAAAGGGGGCTTCTGATGGGTTGTTAATGTCCCTGATGGGAAGTTGAGCCGGGTTTGTCTGGCGTTTCAGTTTCATCAGATTTTACATCAATTTCTTTTACATCAATTTCCTGGGCATGCTGTTCTTCCATTCTGGTGGTTTCCACCTGCACGGTGGCGAAATAGAAGCCGAAATCCTCCTTGAGCAATTTGTGTGCGGCCCGTAACACGGTGTCTGGCTTTACCTTGTCTGCCTTGTCCAGCAACAGGTGGGTGGAAAACACATAGCGGCCCGATGTCAGCGCCCATGCATGCACATGATGGACGTCGGCGACCCCTTCAAGCTCGGAAAGCGCCATGATGACATGGGGCAGTTCCACATCGTCGGGTGTGCCCTCCATCAACAGGTGCATGGCGTCGCGTATAATACCCCATGATGCCCACAAAAGCACAAAGCCAAATGCGGTGCCCAAAATCGGGTCGATGGCTAAAAATCCGGTGAATTCGATGACCAGCGCGGCAATGATAATCAGAACCGAGCCGACAAAGGTCTGCATGACGTGCCAGAAGGCGCCGCGCATATTCAGGTCGTTGGATTTTTCACGGGTCAGCAAATACAGGGAAATCAGTTCGGTCACCAGCCCGCCCGCTGCGGCCCACAACATGGGGCCGGTGGGCAGTTCAATCGGACTGCCAAGGCGCATCAGGCCCATGTAAATCACCAGAATTGCCATCACCAGCAGGAACACACCGTTGACCAGTGCGCCAATGATTTCGGCGCGATACCAGCCAAAGGTTTTGCTGGATGTGGCAACGCGCCCGGCAATGCGGGAAGCAAAAATGGCAACCAGAACGCCCCCGACAGCGGAGAATGTGTGGAAGGCATCGGAAATAACGGCGACCGAGCCGGTGTAAATTCCGATGGCCATTTCGATAATGAAATAAATACCGGTCAGCCATGCGGAGATTTTCAGCGCACGGGCCTGAGATTTGCTGGCATTGGCCAGGGAGGGCATGGTGTGTCCCGAATGGGGTAGCTTGCTCATGGGGGCTAGCCAATACCCGGGTCAGCCTGTCGTCAAGACAATTCCAACCCGGGTAACGCGAGTGTGATTTTGAGGCCGATTGGCCAAAACTATTCTGCCGGGGTGGCGATGTTCACATGTTCTGGCTTTTGTTCTGGCTTTTGGGTTTGTTTTGGTGCGCGGGCGCCGGGCAGGCTGGCCCAGGCGGGGCGGGTGAACAAGAATTTGCCCCAGCCGGTTTTTTTGATGAGGAAATAAAGGATCACCGGGGAGATCATGGCCACGCCAAACACGATGCTTGAAAGCACATGAACATTGCCCACAATACCAAGTTTTATCAGGCCTTCGCGCGCAATAGACATGGGCAGGGCAAAGGACAGATAGATAACAATGGAATGCGCGCCGACCCAGTTCAGCCATTGCATGGAGGCCAGCGGGGCAAGCAAAGAAGCCGCCACAAGTATGGCCAGCCCGCCGGCAATTGCCAGAACGAAATGCACGCCGGGCAAAGCGCCAAGGCCCATTTGGGTTTCATAGGTGCCCAATTCAAATCCGGGGGAGAATACAAGTGCCCCGTTAACAATCGCCCAGGCAACAAGGCTCACCATCGCCAGTTTTTTTCTTTGTTCAAACCATGCAACGAACTTGAATATCAGCGGTGCTGCGACATAGCCGAGATAGAAATAGATGAAATATTCTGCGAACTGGTTGAGCGCGTAGGAGCCGGTTTTGATGGTGAGCATTTGCAGGCCGATTGCCAGCGGGATTACAATCAAATGGGGGATGCGGAATTCAAACAGGACTTTTGCCGCCATGGAAAATACCGCCAGCATATAGATGAACCATAATACGCCATAGGGTTGCACAATGGAGACAATAACGGTGTTTAAGGCCGCCATGGGCGGCTGGCTGCCAAGCACGGTTTTTGTGGCGATATGGATGAGCATCCACAGGGCATAAAAATACAGGTAATGCACCGCTCTGCGATCAGAAAACCTGCCCCAGGGGCGGGCGATTACCGCGGAAAGGAACAGGCCGGAAATAAGGAAAAATTCAGGCATGCGGAACGGGGTGGCAAAGCCGATGATATAGCGCAAATAGCTGATTTCGCCGGTTTCCTGGCCTACGGAATTTCCTGCATACATCATAACCACAAGAATGATTGATATGCCTTTGGCCGCATCTATCCAGGTGAGTCTTTTTCCGTCCGCCATGTGGGGCCCCTCTGTTTTGTCTGTTTTGAGAAATTGCCTCGTTTCATTCAACATATCATAAATGATGGGGTGTTTTTGCTCACGGAACCGTGAAAAGCCCGGATTTCTGCCGTTTACCTTAATGAATGGTATTAACGGATGATGCGTAAATCGCCGACAATCGGGCGGTGATTTCCGGACAATTGGCACGAGAGGTTGGTCTGCCAATCCGGGCAGATGCTGTGGTGGGCATGCTGCCTTAGGCAAAGATAAGGATAAGCGTGAGATAGCCGAGGGGGGGAGAAGAAACGATGGGCACCACCGGTAATACTGCAATTACCACAACAAGGGAAATCGCAGCCATATGCGGATTAACCGGTAACCGGAACCATGGCGTAAGGGGCGACCATGAGTGCCAGAGAAAGAAGGAAAGCTGCTGTAAGAGAAAGTTTGCGAACCATAATTTGTCTTTTTGAACTGGTTAAAATGGTTTGGTTTGGAATCATGGATCGTTAACCCATGATGCGCACTCTATAATCTTCAATCACCGTGTTTGCCAAGAGTTTTTCGCACATATCGTTAAGAATTTTTTGTGCTTTGTCCCGGTCGGTTTCCTCCAACTCGATTTCAAAGGTTTTGCCCTGGCGAACGGAGTTTATACCGGAAAATCCAAGGCTCCCCAGCGCCCCTTCAATTGCCTGGCCCTGTGGGTCAAGAACGCCATTTTTCAGTGTGACTGTGATTCGTGCCTGCATTTTGAATTAACCTTATTCAACCAGTCTTGGGCCAGTGCTCAGGGCATTTTCGGTTTCAACAAGAATTCCCAGACGCTGGGCGACTTCGCGATAGGCGTCTGCAAGAGCGCCCAAGTCTTCGCGGAATACGTCCTTGTCCAGTTTTTTGCGGGTTTTTGCATCCCAAAGGCGGCAGGTGTCGGGGGAGATTTCATCCGCGACCACGATGCGCATCATGTCCCCTTCAAACTGGCGGCCACACTCGATTTTGAAATCCACCAGTTGAATACCCACACCAACAAACAGTCCGGACAAGAAGTCGTTCACCCGAACGGCCAGCGACATGATGTCGTCCAGTTCCTGAGGTGTTGCCCAGCCAAAGGCGGTTATGTGTTCTTCTGCAATCAGGGGATCGCCAAGGGCATCGTCCTTATAATAGAATTCAATGATTGAGCGGGGCAGGCGGGTGCCCTGTTCCAGGCCCAAACGCCTGGCGATGGAACCGGCGGCGACGTTGCGCACCACCACTTCAATGGGGATGATTTCCACTTCTTTTATCAGTTGTTCGCGCATATTCAGACGGCGGACAAAGTGGGTGGGCACCCCCAGATTGTTGAGCTTGCTGAAAATAAATTCCGATATCCGGTTATTCAACACGCCCTTGCCGTCTATCACTTCATGCTTTTTGCCGTTTTGAGCGGTGGCATCATCCTTGAAATGCTGAACAAGAGTGCCTTGTTCGGGCCCTTCATAAAGGGTTTTGGCTTTGCCTTCGTATATTTTGCGTCTGCGGGTCATTTATTGTGGCCTGTTCAAGAAATGTGGAGACTCAATTTATCTGTGATGAACTAAAAAAGTCTTTGGCCTTATTTGCCTGCCAATTGCAAGTGTTTTCGCCATTGTGCACATTTGCATAAATGTGGGCCTGTTTGACATTGCGTATTGGGGGGGAAAGACCTAAATGAATAAGAGAAACGATACCTGTATTTGCGTGCGGGCAAAATCAACTGCGGAGAAAAAATAAATATGTCTAGTTTTGATGATCGGGAAAAAGCTCAGGAAGCCAAATTTGCCCATGACGCCGAATTGCGGTTCAAGGCCGAAGCGCGTCGGAATAAATTGCTGGCAATCTGGGCTGCTGAGTTGATGGGCCGTTCTGATGTGGATGCTTATGTGGGTGAGGTGATTGCCGCAGATTTTGAAGAAGCGGGAGATGACGACGTATTGCGCAAGGTGAGCGGCGATTTTGCTGCGGCCGGCAAGCAGATGAGCGACGCAGATTTGCGGGCAAAAATGGATGAATTGCTGGCGGTTGCTCAAGAGCAGGTTCTCACCGAAGTATAATTTCTGGCGGCTTCATTCGTCATATTGCGCGATGAAACAGTGTCTGGATTTGCAATCAGAGCACAGGTTTTGAATGAATCAAAACCTGTGCTCCAAGTCTTTGTTTTATCGCGTTTTCGAACCGAATAACCGGGTCCACCCACGGGGCAGGCCGGGGGCATGCTTATTCTGAAAACGCTCTAGTTCGCCTTGGCGATTGAGTCATCATTGTTGCTGACTCAATTGAAAATTCTATCTATTTCCCAAAAACACGGGCAAAAATCGTGTCCACATGTTTGAGGTGATAGGCCTCGTCAAACATGTTGTCGATTTGCTCGGCCCCAAGGGCGTTTATGACTTCCTCATCGGCTTTGAGCAGTTCGGCAAAGCGGCCCTGACGGTCCCCCTTTGTCTGCCAGACCTGCATGGCGTTGCGTTGCACCGCGCCATAGCTGGCTTCCCGGCTCAAACCGGCCTGAGTCAATGCCAGAAGCATGCGCTGGGAATTGTGCAGGCCGCCCAGAAGGTCGAGATTGGCCTGCATATTGTCCGGGTACACCACCAGATTTTCAATGACATTGCTCAGGCGCGCCAGTGCAAAATCCAGCGTAATTGTTGCGTCCGGCGCAATCATGCGTTCAACGGAGGAATGGGAAATATCGCGCTCATGCCACAGGGCGACATTTTCCAGCGCCGGGGTCACCATGCCGCGTACCAGACGGGAAAGGCCGGTCAGGTTTTCGGTTAAAACCGGATTGCGTTTATGGGGCATGGCGGAGGAGCCTTTTTGCCCTTTGGAAAAGAATTCCTCCACTTCAAGAACTTCGGTGCGTTGCAGGTGGCGGATTTCTGTGGCCAGCCGTTCAACAGAAGAAGCGACAACACCAAGGGTGGCGAAATACATGGCGTGGCGATCGCGCGGGATGACCTGGGTGGAAACCGGCTCGACCTCAAGGCCAAGCTGGTCGGCTACATATTGTTCGACGGAGGGGTCGATATTGGCGAATGTGCCCACGGC
>WFOP01000232.1 GCA_015487985.1 Hyphomicrobiales bacterium | reverse complement strand
CTTCCGCCTTGATCACGGAAAGAATTGCCGGCAGCGGAATTGAATTGAGATAATCTCCGAAACGAACCGAAGTGATCGAATCAAGGGAAACCTCAACATTGTCAGAGGTAAAATTACGCAGGGAAGTCGTTGCCAGGCGCACCAGCCGGTCAAACACGATTTCAAGCATCGGCAGACGCTCATAAGAAACCAGCGCGGAATTTATCAGCGCCTGCACCCCGGATAGTTCCACACCATCCGCCGCAGTCGGATCAAAACCTAAAAGATTATCAATTTCATCCTGATTAAGAACACGATCAACCCCGTCAGCGTCTTCAGCATCCGCCCCCTCATCAATCATGGCCGCCCATTCAGCAGCCATGGCATCGGCCCCCGCTTCCCCCTCTCCAGAGGCATCTCCAGAGCCGCCATCATCCAGATCAAGGCCCCATTCGGCGGCGAGCTTGTCGTCTTCTTCGCTCATGACTCCCCCTATTGCACCAGAATTTCTTTGAACAGGATACTGTCCACCTCGACCGGATACAGCGCCAGGTTAACGCGACGACGCAATTCTTCCTTCAAACGATAAATGCCCGCTGACCCCTCCAGGTCCGACCGCCGCAACTCACGCAAATAGACCTGAAAGGCATCCAGCACCCGGTTGATCCGTGGCTCAATTGCCGCCGCCATCTCTTCATCGGCCACCTCAAGCGCAACGCTCAGCTTCAAAAATTGTTCTGAATCTTCCTCGCTGGACAAATTCACCGTCATGACAGGCAACTCGTAAAAGAAAGTTTCAGGCGCAACAATCACCTCTTCAACACCCTCTTTGGCATTGCCCGCAAACAACAAAAAATATGCCGCTCCCGCCCCCGCCAGAATAACCAGCAGAGCAGCCGCGCCAATTATAATGAGTTTAAGCTTGCCCTTTTTGGCAGCCTCCTCATCACCTTCCTCCCCCTCAACGCCATCCACTTCCTGCTCGGCATCCGCTTCAAAGTCAGCTTCATCTTCTTCGGGGTCTTTTACAGCGTTTTTTGCCATTTGAATTTGCGCTCAATATTTTCCAGCCAGACCATCCGGCACTTTTCTTCGTAAAATTAGCTAATCCCCGGATGGTTAACGAATGGTTACCATTTGCCCCCGTTAGGCAGATTTTGCCCGGTAAATTTTGCCCCTGCCCCGCATGGCGGCAGGAAAAACCTCCCCACTAAAGACGCAACACATTGTAAATAAACAACAATTCCTCTTGGCACGCCATATGCATTGTTGTGGGCAGGTCAGCGGCTTGGGGAAGCTGTGTTGACTTAACCAACCGGGGGAACGCGCCAAATGGAAAATGCGCAACTCATAGGCTTATCGCGACAAATCGCACTCAGGAACCAAATGAGTGTGGTGGCCAACAATGTGGCCAACATCAATACGGACGGATACAAGTCTCAGGATATCCTGTTTGAAGAATATGTAATGCCTGTCGCGTCACACAATGATTTTTCTTTTGCAGACCAACCACTTAGCTATACTCAGGATTGGGCAACCACCAACGATTTTTCCGGCGGTGCAATTGCCCGGACGGGAAATCCCCTTGATATTGCCCTGCAGGGCGATGGCTTTTTGGCGGTGCAGACTGCTGCCGGAGAGCGCTGGACGCGCGCCGGAACCCTTAAAACAGACAATACCGGCCTGCTGGTGGACAGCAACGGCAACCCGGTTCTTTCCCAGGGCGGCCAGATTCGATTCGCCCCCAATGAGACGGATATCCAGTTTAATCCGGACGGCTCGATTCTCACCAGTCAGGGCAATAAAGGGTTTTTGCGCATTGTCGAATTTGCCGACCCCCAGGCCCTTACCCGCGAAGGCGACAATCTGTTTGCCGGCGGCGAGCCGATTGTTTCCACCACGACAAAAGTCATTCAGGGTGCCGTTGAACGCTCCAATGTTTCCGGGGTCATCCAGATTGCTGAAATGATCCGGGTCAACCGTTCATATCAGTCCATTGCTCAAATGATTAAACGCCAGGATGAATTGCGCTCTCAGGCGATCGCAGTTCTGGGCAATCCATCCAAATAAAAGATAAACAGGAGACACGCCATGAAAGCCTTATATATCGCCGCATCTGGCATGGCCGCTCAGGAACGAAATGTGGAAGTTATTTCCAACAATATCGCCAACATGCGCACCACCGGTTTTAAGCGCCAGCGTGCTGAATTTCAGGACATGATTTATCAGCAGCACAGACGTGCAGGCGCCCTCACATCCGCCTCGGGCACCCAGGTTCCCGTTGGCATTGAAATCGGCTCCGGCGTAAAAACCGCCACAACGGCGCGCATCATGAGTCAGGGAAGCGTGGAGCCGACACAAAAAGAACTCGATGTTGCCATTCGTGGCGAAGGCCTGTTTGTCATCAACCTGCCCGATGGCCGCACAGCCTACACCCGCGATGGCGCGTTTGAACGCGACAACACCGGCAAGCTCGTCACCATTGACGGCTATGAAGTACAACCGGGCATCGTGATCCCGGATACCGCCCGTTCCGTCTCTATTTCGGACGATGGTGTTGTGGAAGCTTTTTTGAACAATGACGCAACCGCCACCAATCTGGGCCAGATCCAATTGGCCCGTTTCGTCAACAAGACAGGGCTTGAATCCATCGGCGGCAATCTGTTCGTGGCCACAGGCGCCAGCGGAACAGCCCAGACCGGGGTGCCAAACAGCGACAGTTTTGGCGGCACTGTTCAAGGATATCTTGAGTTGGCAAACGTCAATGCCGTAACCGAAATCGCCGATCTGATCGCCGCACAGCGGGCCTATGAAATGAACTCGCGGGTTGTGTCGGGAGCTGACGAAATGATGTCCTCCGTATCGCAGATGCGTTAATTTTTGGAGCCTTGGGAATATGAAAAACCTCATTAAAATCACCTTCACGACACTGGCCGCTCTGGCAGGGGCCACCAGCGCCACCGGGGCCCTTGGCGCCCCGGTCCTGCGCGACACAATTAGCGTGGTTGCCCCGATTGTAACCGTTGGCGACATGTTTGAAGATGCCGGGCTGATGGCAGAAGAGGCGCTGTTTCGCGCCCCCGCCCCCGGCACCGTGGGGCAGGTTTCAATCCAGAGCATTCGGGTTGCCACTGCAAAAATCGGTTTTGAAGATTTTGAAAATCCGGGGTTTTTCAATGTCAGTGTTGCACGCAAAGGCATCAATGTTGACCTTTCAACCTTTGAGG
>WFOP01000231.1 GCA_015487985.1 Hyphomicrobiales bacterium | reverse complement strand
GTTCAAAACTATGTGCGAACCGCGCACCAGACGAATGCTGTCATTTGAATTTTGTTTCAAGCGTCCGGTTAAAATTTCTTCGACCCACGGTCCCCCCGCATTAACAATTCCCCTGGCTAAAACCTCGCGTGTGTCCCCGCTATGCACATCTTTCAATTTTACATGCCAGTAATCTTTTCCCCTGAAGGCGCTTTCACAAAAAGTTTGCGTGCAAATTCTGGCCCCCCGTTTCGCCGCATCCCGTGCATTCAAAACAACAAGACGGGAGTCATCGACCCAACAATCAGAATATTCAAATGCCCGTTTGAATTTTGATTTTAACACGCTGCCCGCAACGTGTTTTTTCAAATTGAGCACCCGTGTTCCGGGTAATATTTTGCGCCCCCCCAGGTGATCGTATGCCCAAAGCCCAATTCGAATTAGCCATGCCGGGCGCCGTCCCTTCAGAAACGGCATTGTGGCTTTGAGGAACTTGCCAAGGCGCGATGTATCATTCTTGTATCGCAGCGTTGGATCAATGGGCAAAACAAAACGCATGGGCCACGATATATGGGGCATATTGCGCAATAGAACCTCACGTTCGATCAGCGCTTCGCGCACAAGGCGAAACTCAAAATACTCAAGATAACGCAATCCGCCATGAAACAGTTTTGTCGCCGCCGATGACGTGGCCTCTGCCAAATCACCCTTTTCGCATAATAAAACTTTCAGTCCGCGACCGCTGGCATCCCTGGAAATACCACAACCATTTATCCCGCCGCCGATAACAATCAGATCATAAGGTTCAATTGAACTTTTTGTATCTGAGGGGTCATTTTGCATTCGTGTTCTCTAAGACCAATATTCGGGTCCCGTGGCTTTCAGCAATATTGCGAAAGGCTGCAGGTGGTTCGGCGTCAGTTACAAAATAGTCCAGGTCCCCGATGCTGCAAACCCGTACCGAAGCCGAGCGTTGAAATTTACTTGAATCACAAACAAGAATCTTGGTCCGTGCATTGCGAAGAATTTGTCTGGCGACCAGAACCTCCCGAGAGTCAAAGTCAAGAACAGCGCCATCATCATCCAGTGCGGAAGTGCCAATTATGGCAAAGTCAAACTTGTAGCGCGAAATCGTTTCAACTGCATCCCCCCCCACAATTGCACCGTCTGCTTTTCTGACGGAGCCACCCACCATGATAAGCTCTTTCACCTTGGATTCGGTCATCATGTTGATAATATTGATATTATTTGACGCAAGGATTAAGTCTTCGTGCTTGCTCAATGCACGGGCGACCTGTTCGGTCGTGGTGCCGATATTCAACAGGACAGAACAATCATTGGGAATCAGGGTTGCTGTCAGATTCCCCAGTTTTTCTTTTTCCTCACTCTTGAAGCGGCGTCGTTCCTGATAGCCATAATTGGAAACCGTTGGCGCCAGCTTCGCCCCCCCGTGTGTGCGCATGGCCAATCCGCGTTCACACAGTGCGCTTAAGTCACGCCGAATGGTTTGAGTTGTTATTCCATATACCGAGGCTAACTTTTCTACTTCGACACGACCATTGGTGCGGATCATTGCCAAAATGTCTTCTTGCCGTTCTGAAAAATTCACAATACTTCACCGAAAAATTTACTGGCCCGTTTGAATAGCATGCAAGAAACGACTTTGAAAGGCAACTTTGAAATTCTATTGACTTTCGTTAATATTCAAGTGAACATAGCGCAGCCGCGTTATTCCAGCTCGGCATTTAAGGAGGAAGAATTATGAAAAGGTACTTATTCGCCGCGACAGCTGCCATCGCCTTGATGGTTGCAGCGCCTGCGGCATTTGCCGGAGATCCGGAGGCTGCTGCAAGATGGATCGATGAAGAATTCCAGCCATCTGCACTCAGCAAGGAGGCTCAACTTGCGGAAATGCAGTGGTTTATCGACGCAGCTGCCCCCTTCGAGGGAATGGAAATCAACGTTTTGTCAGAGGGTATTCCAACGCACTCATATGAATCGGAAGTATTGGCAAAGGCTTTCTATGAAATCACGGGCATTAAGGTAAATCACCAGATTCTGGGTGAGGGCGAAGTTGTTCAGGCCGTGCAAACTCAAATGCAAACCCAACGCAATTTGTATGATGCATATGTCAATGATTCCGACTTGATCGGCACTCACTCACGACTTCAACTTGCATATAATCTGACGGACTTCATGGCCGGGGATGCCGCTGATGTGACAAATCCGGGTCTTGATCTGGATGATTTCATCGGAACCCAGTTTACAACCGGCCCCGATGGCGATCTGTATCAGCTTCCCGATCAGCAATTTGCCAACCTGTACTGGTTCCGCAAAGACTGGTTTGATCGCCCCGAATTGCAGGAAGCATTTAAGGCCAAATATGGCTATGACCTTGGCGTTCCTGTAAACTGGTCTGCCTATGAGGACATTGCGCAATTCTTCTCGGAGGATGTGAAGGAAATCGACGGCATCAGAATTTATGGTCATATGGACTATGGCAAACGCGCCCCTGACTTGGGCTGGCGTATGACAGACGCATGGCTTTCAATGGCCGGTGCAGGTTCAAAAGGTGAGCCAAATGGCGTGCCGATTGATGAATGGGGTATTCGCATGGAAGCGGGGACCTGTAATCCGGTTGGTGCATCCGTTACCCGTG
The DNA here is from genome assembly GCA_015487985.1 of Hyphomicrobiales bacterium. GTDB lineage: Bacteria > Pseudomonadota > Alphaproteobacteria > Rhizobiales > Devosiaceae > DROE01. The sequence goes on along the minus strand of WFOP01000231.1, from coordinate 12,239 downwards.
GTGGTGCAGCAAACGGACCTGCCGCTGTTTATGCCATTCGCAAATGGGATGAATGGCTGCGCGCATATGCGCCCCCGGGTGCGGCTTCCTTTGACTTCTATCAGTCATTGCCGGCTCTTAGCCAGGGCAACGTAGCCCAGCAGATTTTCTGGTATACGGCCTTTACGGCATCAATGGTCGCCCCTCAGTCTGAAGGCAACAACACTGTTGATGCGGATGGCAAGCCATTGTGGAGAATGGCACCTTCCCCCCATGGCCCATATTGGGAAGAAGGGCAAAAAGTTGGCTATCAGGATGTGGGTTCATGGACCATTTTGAAATCCACGCCACTTGACCGCGCTAAAGCCGCCTGGCTCTATGCACAGTTCGTTGTGTCCAAAACAGTGGATGTGCGTAAGTCCCATGTTGGTTTGACTTTCATTCGTGACAGCACAATCAACCATGAATCGTTCACTGAACGCGCTGATTCACTGGGCGGACTGATCGAGTTTTATCGCTCACCAGATCGTGTTGCATGGTCACCGACCGGCATTAACGTTCCCGATTATCCAAAACTGGCCCAAATCTGGTGGCAGCAAATCGGTGACGTGAACTCCGGTGCGTTTACACCTCAACAAGCCATGGATCGTCTTGCTGAAGAAATGGACATCACCATGGCCCGCATGCAGGCAGCAGATGAAGCAGCCAACGTATATGGCGGCTGTGGCCCACGTCTGAACGAAGAGCGTGACGCTTCTTATTGGTTTGCAAATGGTGGTGCCAAGCCAAAACTGGACAATGAAAAACCCCAGGGCATTACGATCAACTATGACGAACTGGTTGCTCGCTGGGAATCAAACTGATCTCCTCCCTTTCAGTTTGAAAACAACCTCATGCCGGGGCCTGCGGGCCCCGGTTTCGCAGGAATTTATATTTGCCATAAACGTGACTCATACAAGTCAGTGGCAAAAAGAGGGACAAATGGTACTGGAACTACGCCAAATATCCAAGAAAGTTGGTCAAGACACGCATCTTTATCCGACAAGTCTGAGGCTGGAACCCGGGAAATTCAATATTCTTTTAGGGGCGACAAATTCGGGCAAAACCTCTCTGATAAAAATCCTTTCCGGGCTTGAAAAGCCAACCACCGGCGAAGTTTGGATGGACGGCGAAAATGTAACGGGGGTGACGCCTCAAAAACGCAATATTGCTTTGGTCCATCAGTTTTTTGTCAATTACCCTCACCTCAATGTTTTTGAGAATATTGCCTCCCCGCTTCGGGTCGCAGGCGTAGCAAAGTCAGAAATCAGTGACCGTGTAAAAGAAGCCGCCGATATTCTCCAACTCGGTCCAATGCTTTATCGTCAACCCGGCGAACTTTCGGGGGGCCAACAGCAGCGCTGCGCCCTGGCGCGCGCTATTGTGAAAGAAAGCAAGGCCATATTCCTTGATGAACCATTGGCAAACCTTGATTATAAACTGCGCGAAGAACTCAGGGATCAACTGCCTGAATTGTTTGCGGGCAGGGGGGCCATTGTTGTTTATGCGACCTCGGAGCCAAGCGAAGCATTATTGCTTGGCGGAAATACCGCCCTGGTTCATGCTGGAAAAATTACACAATTTGGCGAAACAACGGCTGTTTATCGCAATCCGGTTGACGCCATTTCAGCGGAGGTCTTTTCCGACCCCCCAATCAATGTGACAAATGTCACCAAAACCGGCAATTGGATCCGTCTTAATGACGCCGTTAAGTGGAAGGCCACCGGTTCAAGTGCAGATTTGGCCGATGGTCCCTATACGATTGGAATACGTCCCCATTTTATAAAACCTGAAAAGGATAAAAAGGGACTGGTTGAGATTCTGGGGAAGGTTGAGATAACCGAATTGAGCGGTTCTGAAAGTGTCGCCCATTTTCAGGTTTCAGGCAATACATGGGTGTCCCTGGACTCCGGTGTTCATCCTTACCAGATTGGCGAGGAACACTTGTTCTACATGGATCCGACCGCCTGTTTTTATTTTGATGCTGATGGCAAACTTGCCGCCACGGGGGGCACCGATGGCTAAAATATCTCTCAAAAAGTTAAAGCACAGCTATTATCCCGCCCCGAAAAAACCTGAAGATTATGCACTCAAGGAGATTGACCTTTCCTGGCTCGATGGCGGTGCATACGCATTGCTTGGCCCCTCCGGTTGCGGAAAGTCAACATTGCTCAACATTATTTCAGGTTTGCTGGTTCCCAGCGAAGGGCATGTACTGTTCGACGACAAAGATGTAACGATGCTGACACCGGCAGAGCGCAATATTGCTCAGGTTTTTCAGTTTCCCGTAATCTACGATACGATGACTGTTTACAATAATCTGGCATTTCCATTACGCAATCGCGGCATTGAAGAAGCCAGGGTGGATACCCGGGTCCGTGAGATCGCCAAGATGCTTGAGCTTGACGAGATGCTGGATCGTCGCGCCTCGCGCCTGACCCCGGATAATAAGCAAAAAATTTCCATGGGGCGCGGTCTTGTTCGTGACGATGTCAACGTCATCATGTTTGATGAGCCGCTGACCGTGATTGACCCGCTCCTGAAATGGAAGTTGCGCTCAAAACTGAAAGAGCTTCATCAAAAAACAAAAGCCACCATGATTTACGTCACCCATGATCAAACAGAGGCGCTCACCTTCGCCGATCAGGTGGTGGTTATGCAAGAAGGTGAGATCGTTCAAATCGGCACGCCGATTGAATTGTTTGAACGCCCCGCTCACACTTTTGTTGGCCACTTTATCGGCTCCCCGGGCATGAATGTTCTTCCCTGCGAGATTAAAGATGGCAAAGCCTATTTTCAGGGGGATCAAGTTGAAATTGAAGGGGAAATCAACCCCACAAACAGCACAAAGACCGAACTTGGCGTTCGCCCCGAATTCATAACATTTGGCAAAAAGGGTGTGCCGGCGGTGGTGAAAAAAATTGTCGATCTGGGCAAGCACTATGTCATCGAATGCATGTGCGCAGACTTCAGGGTAAACGTGGTGAGTGTCAGCAATCAGCAAAATGCCGGGGATGCTGTCCACCTGTCCTTCAAGCCACAGCAAACAAGGGTTTATGCGGATGGCTGGATTGCAAGCAAGGATGGATCAAAATGAAAACGATAAATCAAAAGGGTTGGTTTTTTGTAGCCCCTGTTGTCATTCTGGTTGCATTTAATGCACTCATTCCGCTGATGACGGTAGTGAATTACTCCGTGCAGGAAACCTTCGGGAATAACCTGTTTCTTTGGCAGGGGCTTGATTGGTTTCAAAACCTTCTGCGTTCAGATCGCTTTTATGGTGCGCTGGGCCGTCAGGCATTGTTTACTTCAACGATTTTGCTGATTGAAATTCCCCTTGGGGTGGCCATTGCTCTGGCGATGCCACGAAAAGGCATTTGGGTGCCGGTCTGTCTGGTTCTCATGTCGCTGCCCTTGTTGATTCCATGGAATGTTGTGGGCGCGATGTGGAATATTTTCACCCTCCCGGATATCGGTTTGGCCGGGTATTTTTTGAATAGTGTTCTGGGCATAAATTATGACATGACCCAGGATCCTTTTGCCGCCTGGACAACGATCATCATCATGGATGTCTGGCACTGGACTTCCCTTGTGGTGCTGCTTTCCTATGCCGGCATCATTTCCATCCCGGATCCATATTATCAGGCGGCCAAAATTGATGGCGCATCCGGCTGGGCTGTTTTCTGGTTCATTCAACTGCCAAAGATGAAACGGGTTCTGACCATTGCGGTCCTGCTTCGCTTCATGGACAGCTTTAATATCTATACCGAGCCATTTGTCTTGACCGGTGGCGGTCCGGGGAACGCAACGACCTTATTGTCTATTGACCTTGTTAAAACAGCCCTTGGGCAATTTGATCTGGGTCCGGCGGCAGCCATGTCCCTGATCTACTTTGCCGTAACATTATTGGTCTCGTGGATATTCTACAGCTACATGACAAAAGACGAAGAGTAAGGAGCAGAATCCCATGAAAATTCGCGCTATCGTTCCGATTGCATATATTCTGTTTCTGATGCTGCCAATTTATTGGCTGGTCTCCATGAGTTTCAAAACCACGAACGAAATTCTGGGGGGTTTTTCCCTGTTCCCCCAATCATGGACGTTCGAAAATTATATGACAATTTTCACTGATCCAACATGGTATAGCGGTTACTTTAATTCAATTATCTATGTTTCGCTCAACACCGTTATTTCCTTAACCGTAGCTCTTCCGGCAGCCTATGCGTTTTCGCGCTACCGGTTCATGGGGGACAAGCATTTGTTCTTCTGGCTGCTGACCAACCGAATGGCACCGGCCGCTGTGTTCGCCCTTCCGTTCTTTCAGCTCTATTCGGCAGTGGGGCTGTTTGATACGCATCTGGCTGTGGCCCTGGCCCATGCGCTGTTCAATATTCCGCTGGCTGTGTGGATTCTGGAGGGGTTTATGTCGAGCGTACCCAAAGAGCTTGATGAGACGGCCTATGTCGACGGACATTCCTTTCCCTCATTCTTTATAAAAGTGTTTATCCCCGCGATAAAATCCGGCATCGGTGTCACCGCATTCTTTTGCTTTATGTTTTCCTGGGTGGAGTTGCTCTTGGCCAAGACCCTCACATCCGTTGCAGCAAAACCAATTGCTGCCGTCATGACCAAAACTTCATCGAGTGCGGGTTTCGAGCTTGGCTTGCTCGCTGCGGCGGGGGTCTTGACCATTATTCCCGGCGCGATCGTTATTTATTTTGTTAGAAACTACATAGCCAAGGGCTTTGCCCTGGGGAGGGTATGATGCTGAGTTGGATGGCATGGACATGGCCAACGGCGCTTTTGTTTATCGGCATTTTTTCAGCCATTTTTCTGATGGCGATATTGGAAGTAAAAAATCCCGGTGGCGCTGAACGAGACGGGATTCTGGGCCTGACGACAACCCGCGGTGACCGATTGTTTTTAACCCTTTTGGGGTCTGCCTGGATATTTCTGGCCTGGCTTGGGATTTTTGGCACCCCCCTATGGGGTGCGATTGTTGTTGCTGTCCTGTGGGGAACCTTTTGTTTCTGGAAAGTTTGAACCGGTAAAATCACCCGAGTTCACCCAGACCAGCGCCAGTCAGGTCAAGCCCGCCGTACAACAGGCTTTTACTCCTTGTTACCAACATCTGAATGCCCCGGATCATGCCCAAAGTTAAAAAATGCGCCAGTAGCAAAAACATGGTTGGAATTAATTTCATGTCATGATCTCTTTTTCTCACCGGATGCGCCAGGCGGGGCCTGTAAATTCCAGATTAAAACGGGTGGCAATTTTCTTAATTTCCGACATGTCCAACGCAGATGGCAAAGCTTCCGGCAGCCATTATTGGGGGAAAAACTCCCGTATGAAAAATCGAACAAATGTATTATGCTGATTTGTGTGACAAATATGAATACCTTCGATTTGAACCTGCTGCGGGTGCTTGATGTGCTTTTGCGCGAGCGATCGAGCGTTAAAGCCGGCTAACAGATTCTTGATTGAATAAATAATGCAGCACTATCAATCCCACAAAAATTCCGCCGGTAGATTTCCCGCCCATAGATTTTCCGTTGCCCCCATGATGGACTGGACGGACCGCCATTGTCGGTATTTGCACCGTCAATTGTCTGGTCGGGCTTTGCTGTTTACCGAGATGGTAACCAGCGCCGCCATTATTCATGGGGACCCCGAACGATTGTTGGGGTATGATGCGATTGAGCATCCCGTTGCGGTGCAGCTTGGGGGATCAGACCCGGATGAATTGGCCCGTGCCACCAAAATCTGCCAGCAATTTGGCTATGACGAGATAAATCTGAACGTGGGTTGCCCCTCCGACAGGGTGCAGGCGGGGCGTTTTGGCGCCTGCCTTATGGCCGAACCGGACCTTGTGGCGCGCTGTGTTGAGGCAATTCGCAACGAAACAGACCGGCCCGTAACCGTAAAATGTCGCATCGGTATCGACCAGTCAGACATAGAAAAAGACCTTGATGAATTTGCTGACAAAATGCTTGAAGCAGGGGTTGCCGCGCTTTATGTGCATGCGCGCAAAGCCTGGCTGCAGGGGCTGAGCCCCAAGGAAAACCGCACCATTCCCCCTTTGAATTACGAGCGGGTTTATCGGCTGGCCAAACGTCTGGCGCCATTGCCGCTCATAATAAACGGGGGGATTGAAACCCTTGAAGCCTGCAAAGAACATCTGGGGCATGTGAACGGTGTTATGCTGGGGCGGGCGGCCTATCAAAACCCGTTTATGCTTTCACGGGTGGATAGCGAGATTTTTGGTGAGCCCGCTCCAGCGCCAACACTGGCCCAAATTGCACAGACCATGATTGAATATACTGACCGCCAACTGGCCATGGGCGCGCGGCTAAATCATATCACGCGCCACATGATCGGTCTTGCCTATGCCATGCCCGGCGCGCGCCGTTTTCGCCAGATCATGACGATGGATGTGCTGGAGGAAGGCGCGGGCAGCCATACGATTGCCCGCGCATTCGAAGTGCTTAAGCTCTAGTTACAGCCCCTCGATGACCCCTTTGAGCATGCCACGAACTTCTCCGGCGATTTCCCCCAGAGAGGGGTTGTCAACCGCCATCATCGAGGCCATCGGATCAACGGCGGAAACCTTGTATTTGCCTTCCCCGACCTCTTGCACAATTACGTTGCAGGGCAGCATGGTGCCGATTTGAGGCTCGGCCAACAGTGCCTTGTGGGCAAATCCGGGATTGCAGGCCCCAAGAATTGTATAGGGGCGAAAATCCACATCAATTTTCTTTTTTAACGTTGCCTTTACGTCGATTGTCGTCAGCACGCCAAAGCCGCTGGTGGCCAATGCCGCTGTAACTTTTTCAATGATGGCGTCCATGTCCCCTTCAAGGGTGGTTGAGAAACTGTAGCTCATTTGAGTTTTCCTATATTGTGTTTTGCTAATATATACAGGATGCAAATAAAATGATCCAGTACAAACGCTATCACCTATCCGTGAAGTTCCAGCGTGTCGTTGCGCACGGTATAGGCCTGAAGCGTTTGCAGAAAGCTCATGCCTAGAAGCGAGGTTTCGAGCGCGCCCGGTTCTGCCACAAACGCGCGGATATTTTCCCGCACAATACCGCCGATTTCGATATTCCTCAAACGAATGGAAGCGGCGCGTCCGATGCCGTTTGCCGTTTGCACCCGTACATCAAATCTCAATGAGTCGGGATCAATGCCGGCCGCCATCGCATCAGAACTTGTCAGCACCACAGCACTGGCCCCGGTGTCAAAAATCAGGATTATTTTTGCCCCGTTCACCCGCGCCCCCATGCGAAACGTATTGCCCAAACCCTTTTGAAACACCGCCGAGCCGCTGTTTTCATCAATGACCGCAACCCCGGGCGTCAATTCCCCCAAAATGCGGTTTGCCAGTCCGATGATTTCAAACCGGTAGGAATATCCCCCGATAACCACCGCAAACATGCCCGCCCAAAGAATTGCGCCGCCAAAAATATTTGAAAAATTGACTCGCCTTCCAAAGGTGCCCGAAGCAACCAGAATGAGTATGAGCAGCAGGGGAATAAGCTGGCCCACCTGTTCCTGTTCAAGGCCAACCAGTTGCCCGGCATCGGAAATGATAACAAGGGTCAGACCTGCGGCAATCAGCAATGCAAAACCAACGAAAATCAAATGATTATCCTTTGAACACAGGCAGAATTGCCATCATATGAGTATAATAAAGGTGCATAACACACCAATTTCAACCAGAGCATGCAAGGCTCCGATCAAATCCCCGCTATACCCGCCGATAAGATTTTTACATAGCCCTGTCCAGTAAAGCACAATCAGAGCCATAACGATACCGGCCAGAAGCAGGCCCCCAATGCCAACAAACATCCCCGCCAGTACAAAAACAATCAGCCCGGCAATCACCGCCCCGATGATGAATGGCCTTTTGCCCAGGGTTCCCGTTGATGTTGCGGTGCCCTCTTTGCGTGCCGAAGGTAAGGCCACCATTATCCACAGGGCGCTTTGACGGGCAATTATCTGCGCACTGATCCACAGCATGGCAGCGCCAATCATGCTGCCCGAAGCCAGTGTTCCAAGGGCAACAATACGCGTTATCGTCAATAATGCCAAAGCCAGAACCCCATAGGTTCCCTGCGTGCTGTCCTTCATGATTTCCAGCCGCTGAGCCGGGGAATGCCCCCCAAAAAGACCGTCAAAGCTGTCCGCCAGCCCATCCTCTGCCATGGCGCCGGATTTCTGGGCCTGCCTGTGCTGCTGGCTGCCTGTTTTGGTGTTGGCGCGCTGGCATTGGTCACCGGCGCCCACAAACACCAGCGCCGGCAACAGGCCGATAATGAGGCTGCTTAGCCCCAGTCCCGGCACCAGGCGCGCCATTTGCGGATTTTGGTGTGCGCCGCCGCCGGTGGGCAGTCGTGAAAAAAATCGCAACCCCATAATAATGTCCCCCAGCAGGCTGGGCGTATGGTCCGGCTCGCCGGAAGGGGAAAACTTTGGGGATGAGTTTTTCAACGGGCAACTTTTCTTTTGTGTTTGGCTGTCTAACACCATATTCATCAATCCGCCATGACAATGACGGGGATTCGTATGCCGGACACTTTTTCAGATTTTACAAAATTGCTTCAGGATATGCCAGAGGGGTCACATGCTGCGGTTGAAGATGTGCGGCAGCGCGATGCACAACTCACCAAGCCTTTGGGCTCCTTGGGTAAAATGGATGGATTGGTGGAGTTTCTGGCCCGCTGGCAGGAAAAGTCCGAACCAACCCTGAACAATCCCATGATTGCGATTTTTGCCGGCAACCATGGTGTGGCCGCACAAAATGTTTCCGCATTTCCCGCCAGCGTGACCGTGCAGATGGTGGCCAATTTTACCAATGGTGGCGCTGCGATTTCTCAAATCGCCAAACAACATGAACTCAACCTGCGGGTTTTTGAGTTGGCACTGGAGTTGCCCACCGGCGACATCAGCATGGAGCCGGCACTGGATGACAAAACCTGCGCCGCCACCATTGCCTATGGCATGGAAGCCATTGCCGGGGAGCCGGATTTGCTGTGCATCGGGGAAATGGGCATTGCCAACACCACCGTTGCCGCTGCCATTTTTGCCGCTTTGTTTGGTGGAACCGGGGCCGATTGGGTGGGGGCGGGCACCGGAATGGATGAAGCGGGAATTGCCCACAAGGGGGCAATCGTTGACAAGGCTCTGGCATTGCATAAAGACCGGCTCGCCGATCCGTTTGCCGTTCTCTCCCATCTTGGCGGGCGGGAATTCGCCGCCATGCTGGGCGCAATTATTTCAGCCCGGCATCACAAAATTCCGGTAATAATTGACGGGTTCGTTGCCACTGCCGCCGCCGCCATCGCCCACGCCATAAATCCCGCTTCGCTGGATCACTGCCTGTTTGCCCATGTCTCCGGGGAACATGCCCACAGCCGTGCGCTGGCGGCGATGAACAAATCCGCCCTGCTTGATCTGGGCCTGCGTCTGGGTGAGGGGAGCGGTGCTGCATTGGCCGCTGTTCTGGTAAAAACTGCGCTATATACGCACCAGAATATGGCAACCTTTGAACAGGCTTCTGTGAGCACAAAGAGCGTTTAGGAAAAGCCCCTCGCGTGTCTTAATATATCTTCAGCCGATTTGGACGTTCTTCCACCGGTGCCACCGCATCCATCACCCGCGCGCGGGGGAAGGTGGCAATCACTTCGGTGCCGAACCTGAGTTTGGAAAACAGATCAAACCGCCCCTGATGCAGGTCCATGATTTTTTGCACAATGGCCAACCCCAGTCCGGCCCCCTGTTCTGCGGTTTTGTGAGCCAGCGACCCCTGACCGAACGAAGATAGAACGGTGGCAATTTCCTCTTGGGGAATACCCGGCCCATTGTCTTTGACCGACACCATCTGTCCCCCGTCACTGCTGCGCTTGATGGATAATTCAATTCGCCCCGATTGCGGGGTGAACTTGATGGCATTGGTCAAAAGGTTGAGCATAATCTGGCGGATGGCCCGCTCGTCGCCCCAGATTTTGGGCAGTTTATCGTCGATGATTTCCACCAGTTCGATATCTTTTGCCTTGGCCCGGATTTTCATCATCCTGAGGCAGTCATCCGCCACATCGCGAAGGGAAACCACTTCTTCATTCAGGTCATACTTGCCCGCTTCAATGCGCGAAAGGTCCAGCAATTCGTTGATAAGATTGAGCAAATGCTGGCCGCTGGTATGAATATCCCCGGCATATTCCTTATATTGGGGCACGGCGTGCGGACCCAATAGTTCAGATTTCAGCACCTCGGAAAATCCGATTATGGCATTGAGCGGGGTGCGCAGTTCGTGGCTCATGGTGGCAAGGAAATTGGATTTTGCAATATTGGCCTGCTCCGCCTCGCGCCGGGCCTGATCGGAAAATTCCCGCGCATCCTCCAGATCCAGAATCAGCGCATCCCGGTCAGACTGGTGCGCAAGGGAGGCCAGTTCAATTTTTTGCAGCCGCTTCAGGAAAAGCAATACGAACACCTGGGCAACAATCGCCACGGCCGCCAGTGAATTATAAAGGGTGCCGCTGAACATGATGAGGTTCACGCTGACGGTGAATGTTGCCGGCAGCGTGGTCATCAGCGTTGCCGTGGGCAGCGCCCGGCTGGCCATGGCATTGGCCCCCACTCCCATTAACAGGATCGCAAACATGACAACGGCAAGTTCGTTGCCATCCGAGGCCAGTGTGAACATGGCCAGCATGGACCATGCAATGCCATACATGGCTTCAGCGGCAACAAAACTGGCGGTCCAGCGCCGCACGGTCAGTTTTTGTGTCGTGCCTTTAAGAAAACGTGCGCAAATGGCCACCACCACCAGGTTGGTCAAAACCACCATGCCCACCCATAGCACCACGGCATAAAGAGGGACCCAGAAGCTGGCAAATACGCCCAGGAACAAGAGCAGAACCGTCATGCCCAGTGCGCTGGATTTTCGGGACTTGGCGTATTCGCGCAACATTTCCAAATCGAAAGACGCCCGGGTGCCGGTCGTGGAGGTTAACCTTTGGCGTGCATCAAATACTGTCCGGTGCGAATCACGCGCGGGTCTGGAGTGGTCGTTTTTTAACCCGGATACAACGTCTTCCGCTTGCAGGGGGGATGAAAAAGAACGACGATTTGCGGCCTGTTGCGGCATTGCATACTCACGAAAACTTCTTGTCGCACCGGGGGCAGTGAATTGTGCTACACTTTGAAACATCCAAATCAGCGGGAATGTTAGTTCAAATGTGGTTAATATGAAGTTGCGCTTTTCAAAGGTTGCGCGCAAAAGTTCCCAAATTCTCAACCTGGTTTTGGTTTTTGGTTTTCTGATTGGGGGGCTGGTTTTGTCCGGTTACCTGTTCCCCCAGGAGAGTATGAGCCTGTCTGGTCGGGCGCGTGCATCCGATGGAGACAGTATCAGGATTGCAGATCAGAGAATTCGCCTGTTGGGAATTGATGCTCCCGAGTTGGATCAGACCTGTTTGGACAGCGAGGGAGCTACCTGGTTCTGTGGCCAGCGGGCAAGGCAGCGACTGGCGCAACTGCTCGGGTCAGGCCCTGTAAATTGCCTGTTTGACGTGCGGGATAAATTCGGGCGCGCATTGGCGGTATGTAAGGTTGAGGGCCAGGACATTGGCGCGATTATGGTGCGCGAAGGCCTTGCTATTTCCTACAATGATTACCCCGAACAAGAAGCGTTCGCCCGCGCCGGAAAATTGGGCATCTGGTCGGGTGAGTTTGTTTCCCCACGCGCCTGGCGTGACGGCGTACGGCAACATGAAACGTCTGGAAATGTGTTTGGCCGGCTTTGGGACTGGTTTACCCGATAAGCAATGCCTGCGGTATTTTGACGGATATAATAGCAATATTTTGCGCCAATCGCTGATTCAACTATACAACTCTAGAATTTTATTCTAACAAGTTGCGCACCTGCATATTTTGGAAGAACGTCATGGCGCTTGATAAAATAGATAAGAAAATACTCACCATCATGCAGAAGGATGCAACTGTTCCCGTTGCCCAGATCGGGCGCAAAGTGGGGCTGTCCACCACACCATGCTGGCGGCGCATTCAAAAGATGGAGGAAGATGGCGTCATCACGGGCCGGGTGGCGATATTGGATCCGGCCAAGGTAAACGCGGGGGTGAGTGTGTTTGTTGCCATTCGCACCCGTGAACATTCCCACGAATGGCTGACAAAATTTTCTTCCATTGTTGAAAAAT
>WFOP01000230.1 GCA_015487985.1 Hyphomicrobiales bacterium | reverse complement strand
CATGAGAATAACGGCCTGCGCATCACGAACCGCATCAGCATTGTTTTTTGCCATCGCGATTCCCAAGGCTTTTGCCGCTTCCTGCGCATCGGGCACAACATCAAATCCGATTACATCATGCCCGGCTTTTTTCAGGTTTGATGCCATGGGCGCCCCCATGTTTCCAAGACCTATAAACGCGATTTTTGCCATAATTCCTCCCTGCTGCGCCTCAGCGCAATTTCAATTCATTTTTGCCCAGCGGCGCGAGTATTGCCCTCACCATTTCGGGGCTGACATCTTCAAGTGTCGGCGGATGCCATTGCGGGCTTTTATCCTTGTCGATGACGGCCGCGCGCACCCCTTCAAAGAACTGCGTTCCAACCACCGCTCTATGGGCAAAGCGATATTCGGCGCGCAAACAATCTTCAAGCGTTTTTCCCGATGCGGCGTTGATGGCCTCAAAGGTCGCCATGACCGAAAGGGGACAGTTTGTCCGCAAAATACCAAGGGTATTTTTTGCCCACGCGTCTCCAGCGTTCGACATTTCTTCAAGGCGGGCAATGATCTCGGGCACGTTGTCTTTTCCAAAAGCATCATCAATCTGATCTTGTCGTTGTGCAAGTGTTCCCGCATCAGGGGTTTCCGCATCAGGTAATGAGCTGAATTTTTTTATCGCTTCTTCAACATCCATGCCCCCGCCAAGTGAGGTGGCAAAATCCGCCAATCTGTCCTGACACACAAACGCATCGGCAAATCCGGCAAAAATGGCGTCAGCGCCATTCAGGCGTGCGCCGGTCAGCCCCAGATAAAGCCCCATGTTGCCCGGGGATCGCGAGAGCAAGAATGTGCCGCCAACATCGGGCAAAAACCCGATTGCCGCTTCAGGCATGGCAAGCATTGTTGTTTCCGTCACAATTCGGTGCGAGCCGTGGGAAGAAACACCAACACCGCCCCCCATAACAATCCCGTCCATCAGGGCAATATAGGGTTTGGGATAGTTGCCGATAAGCGCGTTCAGCCGATATTCATCGCGCCAATACTGGCGTCCTGCCTCCGGATCGGCAATTGAGCCATGATAGAGTTGAACAATATCACCACCGGCGCAAAAAGCCTTTTCCCCTGCCGCTTCGATAACCACCATGGATATATCTGTGTCATCAGCCCAATCAATAAGGGATTTTTCGATATCAAGAATCATCCCATGGGAAAGCGCGTTTAAGGCTTTTGCCCGGTTTAGCCGGATAAATCCGACCGGACCTTCCTGCCGGAACAGGACTTGCGCCTCTTCACTCATGGGCGCGCCTCCTTAAGCAGGTGCCGGGCGACGATGACCCGCATGATTTCGTTACTGCCTTCAAGAATTTGATGCACCCGCAGGTCGCGCACGATTTTTTCAATGCCATAATCCGCCAGATAGCCGTAGCCACCGTGGATTTGCAGCGCTTCATTGGCAACATTAAATGCCTTGTCGGTGACAAAACATTTCGCCATGGCGCAAAATTTTGTCGCATCAGTAGCCCCGTTATCCAGCTTCCATGCCGCCTGACGCAACAGGGTGCGTGCGGCCTGCAACTGAATTTCCATATCAGCCAGCTTGAATTGCAGGGCCTGAAAGCTGGCGATGCTTTTGCCGAATGCCTTGCGTTCATGCATATAGCGCGCCGCTTTATCCAATGCTGATTGCGCTGCGCCAAGGGAACAGGCAGCAATGTTCAGCCGCCCCCCATCCAGCCCCATCATGGCGTAGGAAAAGCCCTTTCCTTCCTCTCCAAGCAGGTTATTCGCCGGCACGCGGCAATTGCTGAATTGAACTTCGGCTGTGGGTTGTGCATGCCAGCCCATTTTTTTCTCGTTGGCACCAAAGGACAGACCAGGCGTGCCACCCTCCACCAGAATTGTGGAAATTCCTTTGGGTCCGGCATCCCCGGTGCGCGCCATAACAATGTATAGGTCCGATACCCCGCCGCCCGAAATAAAGGCCTTTGAGCCGTTTAGCACAAATTCTTCATCGTCTTTATTGGCACGGGTTGTCAGCGCCGCCGCATCAGAGCCGGAATTGGGTTCGGTCAGGCAATAGGAAACCAGTTTTTCCATGGAACAAAGTTTTGCTACCCAATGGCCGCGCTGTTGCTCAGAACCAAAACTGTCCACCATCCAGGCGCACATATTATGGATTGAGATGTAGGCGGCTATGCTGGGGCATCCGTGGGACAAAGCTTCAAATACCAGCGTTGCATCAAGGCGTGACAAATCTGACCCGCCATGTTCTTCGCCCACATAAATCCCCCCCATGCCGAGCGCGGCAACCTCGCGGATGGTTTCAACGGGAAAGGTTTTTGCCTGATCCCACTTCACTGCATGGGGCGCGATTTTTTCGGTGGCAAAATCCTTTGCCATGTCAAAAATAGCGTTCTGTTCCTCTGTGAGTGCAAAATCCATGGTTTAACTCCAAATGTAGAATCCTGTTTATCAGTTCATCGTTGGAATAACGAATTCTGCACCTTCTTTTATGCCTGAAGGCCAGCGTGATGTGACGGTTTTCGTGCGCGTATAGAACAAAAAGGCATGGGGACCATGCTGATTAAGGTCGCCGAACCCGGATTTTTTCCAGCCGCCAAACGTGTAATAGGCCAGCGGCACGGGAATGGGAACATTCACCCCCACCATGCCAACATTTATGCGGCTGGTGAAATCGCGCGCAGTATCTCCGTCACGCGTATAAATGGAGACGCCGTTGCCATACTGGTTGTTCATGGGGATGGCGATTGCCTCGTGATAGTCTTTGGCGCGCATGATATTGAGGACAGGGCCAAATATTTCCTCGCGGTAAATATCCATTTCTGTGTTTACATTATCAAACAGGCAGCCGCCGATGAAATTGCCCTGTGCATAATCGGGCAGGGAAAAATCCCGACCATCGACAACAAGGTCTGCCCCCTGTTTTACGCCCGAATTGACCAGGTCCAACACCCGCTGGCGTGCTTCTTTGGTAATAAGGGGGCCAAAATCCACTTCGTTGCCGGCAGTATATGGCCCGATTTTCAGCCCCTTGACTCGTGGTGCCAGTTTTTCAATCAGTGCATCAGCGGTATCATCGCCAACTGCAACCGCTACAGAAATTGCCATGCAACGCTCGCCCGCCGCCCCATAGCCGGCGCCAACAAGTGCATCCGCTGCCTGATCCAGGTCCGCATCAGGCATGATAATCATATGGTTTTTTGCGCTGCCAAAACACTGGACACGCTTGCCGTTTGTGCAGCCGCGCGCATAGATATATTCAGCAATCGGCGTGGAGCCTACAAACCCGATGGCCATAATATCTTCATGGTCTAAAATGGCATCCACAACTTCCTTGTCGCCGTTGACCACGTTCAAAATGCCTTCGGGCAACCCCGCCTCCAGCATCAGTTCTCCAAGCATTAAAGGCACAGAGGGGGCGCGCTCGGAGGGTTTGAGAATGAAGGCGTTGCCCGATACGATAGCGGGGCAGAATTTCCACATGGGGATCATTGCCGGGAAATTGAACGGGGTGATGCCCGCAACAACGCCCAGGGGCTGGCGCAGCGAATGAATGTCAATATCGGTGCCCGCCCCTTCGCTAAATTCACCCTTGAGCAGGTGCGGGGCACCGATACAGAATTCTGCAACCTCCAACCCCCGAATTATGTCGCCCCTGGCGTCGGGAATGGTTTTTCCATGTTCGCGTGAAAGTGCTTTGGCCAGCTTGTCCATGTCGCGGTTGAGCAGTTGCACGAAATTCATCATGACGCGCGCCCGGCGCTGGGGGTTTATTGCCGCCCATGCCGGTTGTGCTGTCTTGGCGTTGGCGATGGCATCGGAAAGCTCGCTGGCACTGGACATGCCAAGTTTGCCGATGACCTGCCCGGTTGCGGGGTTGGATATGTCCAAATACCGGCCCGACTGACTGTTAAGGCGTTTTCCTGCAATCAGATTTCCCAATTCTTCAACCATTTTGATGTTCCCCTGTTGTCTCTGACTTTGAAGGTCAGCCTCGATTCCGTGTTGGTTTGAAGTTTACAAAATGGCCGCTCCGGGTGTAAGTGCACAAAAAGCGCTATCAATTGTGCAAAAATTCACAGACTGCGCGTCACTGATATATGGATGCCGGTTGTCAGACAGATTGCACACGGCACAAGAAGCAGGCTTTTGCCAGGGCTGTAAACAGGGTGTAAACAGGGTTTTAGCATGTCGATGAATTGGAATGATTATCGTTTTTTTCTCGCACTGGCCCGAACCGGAAGGCTCAGTGTCGCCGGGCGTCAATTGGGGGTGGATCATGCAACCGTTGCGCGGCGCATCAAGTCACTGGAAAAATCATTGGATACGATATTGTTTGACCGCGCGCCAACGGGGTATGCGCTCACCCGCACCGGCACTGATCTGGTGCCCATTGCCGAACGCATCGAGAGTGAAGCACTTTTGGCCGAGGATAGTTTTGGCGGCCGGTTAAAAAATCTCACCGGCCCGGTGCGTGTGGGTGTGCCCGAGGGCATCGCGACTTATGTCGTCGTCAGGGCCGCACAAAAGCTGTGTGAAACCTATCCACGCCTGGAGATCCAACTCGTCGCCCTGCCGCAAAAATTTTCCCTGTCCAAAAGAGAAGCTGATTTTGTTATCGCCGTTTCTCAGCCCCAAT
>WFOP01000229.1 GCA_015487985.1 Hyphomicrobiales bacterium | reverse complement strand
GGCCACACAATTCTCCCGCTATCCGCGTGCCCTTGGCATGTCCGCCGTCATCATGGCCCTATTGGCCCTGATGCCAGGAATGCCTGCCATTCCATTTTTTGCTTTGGCCGGGGGGATCGGTTTTATGGCCTATCGGGCCGGCATGCAAAAGCAGGAACGAGAGGCAACAGAAAAGGCCAAAGAAATTGTTGCCGCAACCGAAACCAAGGAAGCAGAACCTGAAGAAACGCCCCTTGCCGACAGTCTTAAAATTGACGAACTCAAGCTTGAACTGGGTTTTGGACTGCTTGAAATGGTCAAGGAAGACGCCAACGGTGCCGATCGTCTGACCGAGCAGATAAAAGCCCTCAGACGCCAGCTGGCGATGGACCTTGGTTTCCTGATGCCCCCGGTGCGCATTCTGGACAATATCCAGCTTCAACCCAATGAATATTGCATCAAGATCAAGGAAGTTGATGCGGGATCAGGCAGCGTTTATCCCAATCAGCTCATGGTTATGGACCCCACCGGCGCCCAGATTACCCTGCCCGGCACCCACACGACAGAGCCAACCTTTGGCCTGCCCGCCACATGGATTGAAGCGGGTTTGCGCGACGAGGCCGAGGTCAACAATTATACAATCATCGACCCCTCAACGGTGATTTCCACACACCTGACCGAAGTCCTCAAATCCAACGTGTCCGAATTGCTCTCCTACGCCAACGTGCAAAATCTGCTCTCAAAACTTGGCCCCGACCAGCAAAAACTGGTGGAAGACCTTGTGCCCGCGCAGGTGTCGGTATCCGCCATTCAGCGGGTATTGCAAACCTTGCTCAATGAGCGCATTTCCATCCGCGATCTGCCCACCATTCTTGAAGGCATTGCCGAAGTCGCCGGCGCAGGCCTGACCCCTGCATCAATGGCCGAACATGTGCGCACCCGCCTCTCGCGCCAGCTATGCGCCGCCAATGCGGCACCCGATGGCACCCTGCCCCTGCTCACCATGGGTCCGCAATGGGAGCGCGATTTCCACGATGCCATGGTGGGAGAAGGCGAACAGCGCCATCTGGCCATGGCCCCCTCAAAACTTCAGGTCTTTATCGGGGCCATTCAAGACGCGTTTGAAAATGCGGCCCAGGCCGGTGAAATCCCGGTTCTCATCACCTCCCCCTCAATCCGCCCCCATGTGCGCGCCATAATAGAACGCTTCCGGCCCCAGACAGTAGTCCTGAGCCAGAACGAAGTGCACCCAAGGGCACGGCTCAGGACTGTCGGGAGTGTTTAGGAAGCCATAAATGACAGGCGTCATCCTCACCCTCTTGTCTCCTCACCCATTCGTTCCCCTCCCCCTTCCATTATGTATATAGACGAAACAATATCGCCTCAACCAACGCATACAAAAGAGCAGCCTAAACCTTGTTTCGCACGTATCATTCATCAGATAATCCGCATCCACTTATCGGTGATACGCTATAGTCCGAACAGATTTTTTCCAGGCTTGGCGCAATCATGGACTGCAAGAATTCATCCACTTCTTCTGGCGCCCAACTGTTTTTGGTGTCCAGCCACCAGGACAATACGCCAATTATCGCGCCAACCAGATAATGTATCAATGCGTCGCGCATAACTTTCGGGGGGTTCCTCGGCTGGCAGCGACGCTCAACATCCTCTCGAATATGCTCGAACAGGATTTTTCTGATTTCATCTCTGGCCAAGCCGCCCCCCCGATGCCCTACCAGAGCCTGATAAAGTTTGCGATCCTCATTTATGTGAACACATAGCGGAGCGATGAATTCCAGGCGATGAGTTAGGATTCTCTTCCGATCGACCCGGCTCATATCCACGCATGTTTTTAACCATGATTTTAACTGAATAAAGCTGTCCAGAAACACAGCATCCTTAGTCGAATAATGGGCATAAAAAGTCGACCGTCCAATATCCGCTTTTTCAGTGATATCCTGAATTTTTATGTCGTCGTACCCCTTTAGCACAATCAGATCTATCAAAGCCTCGCGAATTGCCTTTCTGGTCCGCAAGATTCTTCGATCCACGCTTTTTTCCATTTCTCTCAGTTCCCCGTTATCATCATTTATTGGATACAATGTAAGTTATCGGACATTTCACTCGACAATTGCGTTGATTTTGTTCTGAACCTAAAGTTCATTAACAAACAGATTGTCCATTATATTTGAGGTGTCAAATATGTAAATGGCAGTCCCATGACCTGAAAAAACACCAGCAACAAAGGAAATTGAATGACCTTTCTAATCACTGCCCACAGCACCAAACCCGGAAAAGAGGACATTTATGAAGAATTTTTGCAGCATCGCAAACTATGGTTTGTAAGAAATCTGCCCGGCATCGTCAGTTACAAGGTCTTTCGCACCAGAAAAAGATTTGATCCAGGCGGGGCAGCATCAAAAAACCTCAACTATACCGTGATGGCGATTATCGAGCATGAAGGAGACGAACAGGCCCTGACAGACCTTTATACCAGTGAAAAATGGATCACTTTCATGGAGGAATATCTGCATGTACTTGAAGACGACGCCCCACTTTATATTGCTGACGAGATCCCAGAAATATCCCGATTGAGTTTCGATGAATTCAAGGAAAAGTCCTGTTCCTGCCCATGAAAACAACCGTCTATCGGTAAGATTATGACCCGTTCGCATTGATTTTCCCTCAATAACCAGGCCAGGAAAGCGCACGGGGGAGCATTTAAGGCTTCCCCGGTTGCCAATTGTTCCCAAGCCCCATAAAACAACCAACAAAAACGGGCGGCACAATCACCATGACAACAACCGGCGTAATCCTTGGGCGTTTCATGCCCCCTCACGAGGGCCATGTGGCGCTTATCCGCACCGCCTCTTATCTGGTGGATCGGCTCACCATCATTCTGGCCACCTCCGATAACGACCCCATCGCCCCCGCTATACGCAAGGAATGGATGAAGGACCTGTTTCCCAACGCCCATGTGATTGTTTCAAACAATGGCCCCGAACAGCTCCCCACCAACGATCCGGGCTGGGCCAAAATCATTCGCGGCTTTCACCCCGAGCCCATCGACCGGGTAATCGGCTCCGAAGATTATTATGTTGATCTGGCAAAGGCCCTGAACGCGCAACATTTTATTCTTGATCCCATGTGGATGGCCTTTCCCGCCAATTCCATTGAAATTCGGGAAGACCCGTTTGATCACTGGCATTCAATCCCCGATCAGGTACGCCCCTATTTTCAAAAACGCCTGACGATGGTTGGCCCCGAAAGCACCGGAAAATCCTATATGGCCGACCTGCTGGCCAAAAAATTCGGCGGCCCCTATGTGCCCGAATATGGCCGACCTTACGAAAAATTTCGCGAACCCGGCAATTATCGGGCCGAAGAGCTTCACTTCATTGTCGATGGTCATGTGGCCCACAGAAAAACCCTCTCCATGAAAGCCGGACCAATTCTTTTTGAAGATACCGACCCGCTCTTGACTGCGGTATGGGCCGAAATGCTGCTTGGTCATTCTTTGCCGGACCTTGAAAAACGCATTGAATTACCCGATCATTACCTGCTGCTCGATGCCAATGCCCCATGGGAAGAGGACCCGCTGCGCTATTATGGCCAGCAGGAACAGCGAGAACTGTTTTTCGATAAGATAAAGGCCAAACTTGACCGGTTTGACGCCAGCTACACCCTGATTTCAGGGGACTGGAAACAACGCGAGCAACAGGCCATTGCAGAAGTGGAAAAAATGATGCAAAGCGCAAAACCGCTCCCCCATCCCTCCTCCTGAAAACCCGCTAACTGCTTAGAATAAACGGCACCATGGCAATCAAAACCACCGCGATGGCAATCGCGATATAAATCCATATCCGGCTGGAATAAGAGCTGGCCAAAGTGACGTGCACATCCTCATCCGGCGTTACATAGACACCATAAAATGTGTCCATCGCTCCCTTGTCCACCATGTTTGTTTCCGCCAGATCCTGCGTTGTCGGCGCCTTGGGGAAAATCCAGTTGGAACCGGAAATCTCGATAATTCCCGAAACACTGCCCCCCACCATTTTGGGAGCCACATCAAACTTGTAATTGGCCGGCAGCGAATTGGAGAATTTATGGATAATTCTTTTGCGCTCCCCCGCTTTGATTTCAATGGTTTTCATGTCCGCCTCTCTGCCTGAAAAAAATACTGCCCGCCCCACAGTCTGAAAAATCTGACCCCGATACTGTTGACCGGAATTTCAGTTGGCTTCAGGATACAGGTAAAATACTCCCCGCGTCAAAATTCAACACAGACCCCCACCCAATGCCAAATTTCACCAAACCGTTTCTTATCCTGCAACTGCGCCCTGAAACAGAAGCCTCCGACAGCGAATTTGCCGCTATCCTGCGTCAGGGTCACTTAAAACCGGATCAGGTGCACCGCGTTCGTCTCGACCGGAACAGCGATGTTTCAGGCCTTTGCCTTGATGACTATTCCGGCATCATTGTTGGCGGCGGTCCGGGGTGTGTTTCCGATCCCGATGAGACCAAAGACCCAACCGAAAAAGCCATTGAAGAAGCCGTTTTTTCCCTGATGCCTGAAATCACCGAACGCGACCTGCCCTATCTGGGATGCTGCTATGGGA
>WFOP01000228.1 GCA_015487985.1 Hyphomicrobiales bacterium | reverse complement strand
GAAAAATGGCACGGATGAATATCCGCGCCATAATCCTGCAACTTGTGTGCTGTCCCACTTAAACGGTTAAAGACTCCCCTTTGACAGGCGGGCTTAACTCTATCTTTTGTCCAGCGGAACATAATCCCGGCGCACTTCGCCCTGATAAAGCTGACGCGGGCGGCCAATTTTCTTTTGCGGATCAGCAATCATTTCTTTCCACTGGGAAATCCAGCCAACTGTTCTGGCCAGCGAGAATATCGCCGTAAACATTGATGTGGGGAATCCAATGGCATCAAGTATGATCCCGGAATAAAAATCCACATTGGGATATAGTTTGCGAGAGACAAAATATTCATCCTCAAGGGCAACTTTTTCAAGCGCCCTTGCCACTTGCAATGTTGGATTGTTTTCGACCCCAAGAAGATCAAGAACCTCCTTGGCAGTTTCCTGCATGACTTGAGCGCGCGGGTCATAACTTTTGTAAACGCGGTGGCCAAAGCCCATCAGGCGGAAGGGATCATTTTTATCTTTCGCGCGGGCCACGAATTCGGGGATGCGATCCGGCGTGCCGATTTCGCGCAACATATTGAGAGCTGCCTCATTGGCACCCCCGTGAGCCGGCCCCCAAAGACATGCCACACCCGCCGCAATACAGGCAAACGGGTTGGCATCGGATGAGCCCGAAAGCCGCACTGTCGACGTGGAGGCGTTTTGCTCATGGTCGGCATGCAATGTGAAAATCCGGTCCATAGCCCGTTCAATAATCGGATTGACCTCATAATTTTCCGTTGGCACCGAAAAGCACATATGCAGGAAATTCCCCGCATAGCTCAGGTCATTGCGCGGATAAACAAACGGCTGGCCAATAGAATATTTGAATGCGTTTGCCGCAATGGTGGGGATTTTCGCAATCATGCGAATAGAGGCAACTTCACGCTGGTCAGGATCAGAAATATCCGTTGAATCATGATAAAACGCCGCCATGGCGCCAACAACGCCGCAAACAATTGCCATGGGATGCGCATCGCGTCTGAATCCGCGATACAGATAGTGCATCTGTTCATGCAACATTGTGTGATTGGTAATGCGGTCGGTGAATTCCGTCAGTTCCGTGGCCGATGGCAGATAGCCATAGAGCAGCAAAAAACAAACTTCCAGATAGTGACTGTCCTGAGCCAGCTGATCAATGGAATATCCGCGATAAAGCAGTTCGCCCTTGTCGCCGTCGATATAGGTGATGGTGCTGTCGCAGGCTGCGGTTGATGTAAAACCCGGATCATAGGTAAACATGCCGGTCTTGGTGTAAAGCGAGCGAATATCTATGACCGAGGGACCAACGCTGCCATTCAGAATATCAAATTCGTAGGTTTGCTCCCCGATAGTGAGCATGGCTTTTTCTTGCGACATATTCGCCTCCATTTTTGACTAAAGTATAGGACCGCGCCCCTGAAATAACGGCCAGCGTTGACGCAAATTGTCCCCATAAAATTCCGTAGGCTTTGGCTATCTGATTTGCGATGGCAGTGCAAGCAATGCGCTAAAACATAAGCACCAAACCAAGGGGTTTTACGGATGGACAGCCTGATCTTTAAGCCGTTCCAGCGACTCGCTCTTCCCAAGTAATTCCATCACCTCAAATACCCCCGGTGACACAGTGCGCCCGGTTAGCGCAACACGCATCGGCTGGGCAACCTTGCCCAGTTTCAGCTCCTTTTGCTCGCCAAAGTCACGGACCAACTGTTGCAGGCTGGCCGCTTCCCAATTAGCGTGTATTTCCAGCAGTGCAATGATCTCTATCAACATTGCCCGTGTATTCTCGTTTAAGTGCTTGCTTGCTTTTTCTTCAATCGGCAAGGGCCGTTCTGCATAAATGAACTGCGCCAATGTGATAAGCTCCAACACGGTTTTTGCCCGTGGTTGAAGTTCGGGCAGGGCGGAGATCACGGTTTCTTTGTGCGCCAACAACCCGGCCTTGTCACTATAATTGCCAAGTTCTTCAGCCAGTTCAACCATGGTTGTAAACAGATATGCCGGTTTTTCTTCCCGAATATGCTGGCCATTCAGATTTTCCAGTTTGGCAAAGTCAAAACGAGAAGCCCCCTTGTTCAGGCCCTCAAGGCTAAACCACTCAATCATTTGCTCAGTGGAAAAAAATTCGTCATCCCCGTGAGACCAGCCAAGCCGCGCCAGATAGTTGCGTACCGCCGCCGGCAGATACCCCATTTTCCGATAGGCATCGACCCCCATTGCCCCATGGCGCTTGGACAGTTTGGCCCCATCTGGTCCATGGATAAGCGGCACATGCGTCATTTGTGGCACATCCCATTGCATAGCATTGAATATCACAATCTGGCGCGCTGCATTTGTCAGGTGATCGTCCCCCCTGATAATGTGCGTCACGTTCATGTCATGGTCGTCCACCACTACAGCAAGCATATAGGTGGGAGATCCATCTGATCGCAAAATTATGAAATCATCCAGATTTGCGCACTCAAAAGTCACATCCCCCTGCACATGATCATGTACCACAATCGTGCCCGAAGTTGGCACCTTGATGCGAATGCTTGGTGCAACGCCTTCAGGCGCAAGCGCGGGGTCCGCATCACGCCAACGCCCGTCATAACGCGGTGGCAAACCTGCTTCACGCGCCCTTGCGCGCATTTCACTCAGCTCTTCAGCGGAACAATAACACTTGTATGCCAGCCCTTTTTCTACCAGTTCATGGGCAATTTCCCTGTGTCTGTCCCGGCGCTGATATTGGGAAACAGCTTCGCCCCCCCAATCCAGACCAAGCCATTTTAACCCCTCTTCAATGGCTCTCTTGGCTTCTTCGCTATATCGGGCACGATCCGTGTCTTCGATTCTGAGCAGCATTTCACCGCCATGCTTTTTGGCAAATACCCAATTGAACAAAGCGGTGCGCGCGCCACCGATATGCAAAAAACCGGTGGGAGAGGGGGCAAAACGGGTGATGATTTTATTTGTCACAGAACCAGGAACCTAATTTTTTGAAAATACCGTCAAACTCACACCCAACGAAATTTGGTGATTGAGCCACGCCGTGCTTAGCATAGGCAAGGGATGGCGCAAAGACGCTAATGCCATTCACTACGCCAAAGTCTGTGCAAGAGGGGGGAGGGCGCAAATGTCAAATGTTGACGATCAAACCGCTGATGAACAAACCATTGTGCAAAATCCCTCACCTCTGGCCAGCCCCCCCAAT
>WFOP01000227.1 GCA_015487985.1 Hyphomicrobiales bacterium | reverse complement strand
GGTGATTTATGTCTCGGGGGAAGAGGCGGTTGCCCAGGTTCGCCTGCGGGCCAAACGGCTGGGGGTGGAAAACGCCAATGTGCAACTGGCGGCGGAAACCAATGTGGAGACCATTCTGGCCACCCTTGAACAGGCGGGCGGGGTTGATCTGGTTATCATTGATTCCATTCAAACCCTTTGGACCGAACGGGTGGACAGTGCGCCGGGCACCGTAACCCAGGTACGCACCTCGGCGCAGGCCATGACCCGGTTTGCCAAAAAAACCGGAGCGACGGTTGTGCTGGTGGGACATGTCACCAAGGACGGGCAGATTGCCGGCCCGCGGGTGGTGGAGCATATGGTGGATGCGGTGCTTTATTTTGAGGGGGACGCCAGCCACACGTTCAGAATTTTACGCGGGGTGAAAAACCGCTATGGGGCAACCGATGAAATCGGTGTGTTTGAAATGACCCAGCTGGGGCTAAGGGAAGTGAAAAATCCCAGTTCACTGTTTCTGGATCAGCGGGATGAAGGGGCGGCCGGGTCCGCCGTTTTTGCCGGAATGGAGGGCACACGGCCCTTGCTGATTGAAATTCAGGCGCTGGTGGCTCCCTCCCCGCTTGGCACGCCGCGCCGGGCGGTTGTGGGGTGGGATTCGGCGCGCCTGTCCATGGTGCTGGCGGTGCTGGAAACCCGCTGCGGTGTGAAAATCGGGGCCAATGATATTTATCTCAATGTTGCCGGCGGGCTGAAAATTTCCGAGCCGGCGGCGGATCTGGCGGTGGCGGCGGCGCTCATTTCTTCACTGACCGGGGCGCCTTTGCCAGCGGATGCCGTATATTTTGGTGAAATAAGTCTTTCGGGCGGGGTGCGCCCTGTTGTGCATACTTCGGTTCGGCTGCGCGAAACGGCAAAGCTGGGTTTCAAATCCGCTCATACCGGGCAGGTTGGAGATGGCGAGGGCAGCAAGAAGCTGGAAATTCACCAGTTTGGTTCTTTGGCGGCGCTGGCGGGACGGATTGCGGCGGGGAAAAAATCTTGAGGGGGCAGCACGCAACTGACAGATAGTTGTCAGTTGGGGTGTTTTAGATAGCAATGGTCAATTCAACCAAAGGAACTCAAAATGAATGACCATGTTATTGAAGTTGTAACGTTCAAACTCATCGAGGGGGCGGATGTGGACGAGTTTATGGCCACAATCCCCGCCACCAACACCTTTATCAAATCGTGCAAGGGGTTTGTCAGGCGCTGTTTATCCAGAAATGAGGATGGCACCTGGCTGGAGCATGTGGAATGGGAAAGCATGGAAGCGGCCATTGCCGCTGGAAAAGCCTTTATTGAAGATGAGTGTTGCGCGGCCATGATGCCCTTTTTTGATCAGGGGAGCATCAAATCTTCCCATAATCATATCATGACACGTCTGGATTAAATGCGAAGAACTGACCGCCTTTTTGAAATCATCCAACTGTTCAGGGGCGGTCAGCTTTTGCTGGGGCGGGATATTGCCGAGCGCCTGGAAGTATCCCTTCGCACCATTTATCGCGACATTGATACGCTGGTGGCCTCCGGTGTTCCCATCGAGGGGGAACGCGGGGTTGGCTATATCATGCGGGAACCTGTTTTCCTTCCCCCCCTCACCCTTAATAATGTGGAACTGGAGGCGCTGCATCTTGGCGTAAAAATTGTTCAAAGTTCCAAAGATGCACAATTGGCAGATGCGGCGCGCAACCTTCTCATCAAGATTGACGCGGTTCTTCAGGGGAGCCATCATCGGGACAAGCCTCTTGCGGGCTTGCGTGTTTTTTCATTTGAAGGAAGCGCCCCGCTTGAGCACCTCGGGATCATTCGGCGGGCAATCAGGGAACAACAAATTCTGAATATTTCCTATGTCCGGTTGAACGGAGTCAAAAGCAAACAGCGCATTTGGCCACTTCAGGTGGAATATTGGGGGAATGCGTGGACCTGCACGGCCTGGTGTGAACTACGCGCGGGCTTCAGGGTTTTTCGGATCGACAGAATTGGTGCGTGCGCCATAACTGGCGACGTTTTCAAGCAAACCGGGGGCAAAACCTATCAGGACTATTTGCAATATGTTAAGGATACGGGCTGAATACCTCCCCCGAACCGGCATGCTGTGCCCCCGCATCCGCCCACTTATCAACAATAATCGCCCGATGTTGCCCAACGGACACAACCAACGCTTGGATTCTAATTGATTAGCGGGTAAACGGGGGCAAACGCGACTGATTGTTAGGTTTGAAAAACATGTTGACTGCCTTTGATGTGGGAATTGGGTTTCTGGTATTTATTTCGGCTATTCTGGCGACAGCACGCGGTTTGACCCGCGAAGTTTTGTCCCTGGCAACCTGGGCAGGCTCGGCGATGATCGCCATTTGGATGTGGCAGGCGCACCCTGATATTGCGCGCGGGTATATCCGCGAAGAAATTATCGCTGACATCACAACCGTTCTGGTATCGTTCATTGTTTCACTGATTGTATTGCACCTTATTACCATTCGCATTGCGGACTTTGTGGTGGATTCAAAAATCGGCCCGCTGGATCGCACACTTGGATTTGTGTTTGGCGCCATGCGCGGAGCTTTGATCGGCGTGGTTATGGTGATATTCGGCCAATGGCTGCTTGGCACGAGCCTGCCTTCATGGGCAATTGAATCCAAATCACTGCCGGTTCTGTCCTCCCTTGGGGACAGTCTGATTGACGCCCTGCCGCCAAAGCTGGAACAACAGGTTTCTGACATTCTGCAACGCGGAGAAGTCGAGCAAAGCGGCACGACCATGCAAGAGAATGATATTGGTACTGACTCCGGTGAAGAAGCCCTGATTACCGAGGGTTAAAGACTTCAATTTTCTCAAACGGCGAAGTGAAAAATGCACTTAACCGACACGAACCAAAGTGAACTGTTTGATGATGATACGCTGCATGAAGAATGTGGTGTTTTTGGCATTCTGGACCATCAGGAAAGCGCAACACTGATTGCGCTTGGCCTGCACGCGCTGCAGCATCGCGGACAGGAAGCTGCGGGTATCGTTTCGTTTGACGGGACGCAATTTCATTCCGAAAGGCGACTTGGCCTTGTGGGGGATCATTTCACCGACAGCAATGTGATTAACAAGCTTCCGGGCAGTTCGGGCATCGGCCATGTGCGCTATTCCACCACCGGCGACACAATCATGCGCAATGTTCAACCCATGTTCGCCGAACTCAATGCCGGGGGCATCGCCATTGCCCACAATGGAAACTTCACCAACGGCATGTCTTTGCGCCGCCAGATTATTGAACAGGGCGCCATCTGCCAAAGCACCTCGGACAGTGAAGTTGTGCTTCATCTGATTGCGCAGGCGCGGCACACGGATTCCGCCGAACGGTTTATCGAAGCGATTTCCCAGGTCGAGGGGGGCTATGCCATTGTCGCCCTGACCCGCAACAAACTTATTGGCGCACGCGACCCAAACGGTATTCGTCCGCTGGTCTATGGAGAATTTGAAGGCAAGCCGGTGTTTGCCTCTGAAACCTGTGCGCTGGACATTATGGGGGCAACTTTTGTTCGCGATGTCGCGCCGGGGGAAATTCTTATCTGCCAGCGCCAGAAAAACGGCGAAATCGACGTGCGCAGCCATATTTTACCCTCCGCCGCCAAATCCGAGCGGCTTTGTCTGTTTGAATATGTCTATTTTTCGCGACCTGATTCCATCGTGGGGGGGCGCTCGGTCTATTCGGTGCGCAAAAACATGGGGGCAAAACTGGCGGCGGAAGCGCCGGTTGAGGCCGATGTTGTGGTGCCCATTCCCGACGGGGGCGTTCCGGCAGCACTTGGTTTTGCCCAGGCCGCAAATATCCCTTATGAATATGGCATTATCCGCAATCACTATGTGGGGCGCACGTTCATCGAGCCAAGCCAGCGCATTCGCGCCCTTGGGGTAAAGCTGAAACATTCGGCAAACCGCGAGCAAATCCGGGATAAACGGGTGGTACTGGTGGACGATTCCATCGTGCGGGGCACAACAACCACAAAAATCGTTCAGATGATACGCGATGCAGGGGCACGCGAAGTTCATATCAGGGTTGCCTGTCCGCAAATTCTTTATCCTGATTTTTATGGAATAGATACGCCCGATGCGGACCAGCTTCTTTCCAACCGATTTGAAAATATTGAGGATATGTGCGCCCATATCGGCGCGGATTCTCTGGCCTTTTTGTCCATTGACGGGCTATATGAAGCGGTATGCTGTGAGCCGCGCAATGCCAGTGCGCCACAATTTACCGACCACTATTTCACCGGGGACTATCCGACAGTTTTAACCGATATTGACGGGGCGAATATCAAGACCCCCGGCGTTTCACTGCTAAAAGAAGCGATATAAAAATGAATACCAATAACGACCTTGAGGGAAAAATCATTCTTGTGACCGGTGCCTCCAGAGGCATTGGCTATGCGGCGGCAAAGGAAGCGGCCCAGAGAGGCGCGCATATCATCGCGGTATCGCGCACGGTTGGGGGGCTTGAAGAACTGGACGATGACATAAAAGCCATCGGCTCGCAAACCACCATCGTGCCGCTCGACCTGAATGATGGCGATGGGGTCGACCGGATGGGCAAGGCGATATTTGACCGCTGGGGCAAACTTGACGGATTGATCATCAACGCCGCAATGCTGGGACCGATCTCCCCCGTCTCCCATATTGGCCCCAAGGATTTCTCCAAGGTCATGGAAACCAACGTCACCTCGGCATTCCGTCTGATACGCTCGCTGGATGTATTACTCAAGGCATCGGACGCCGGGCGGGTGGCATTTGTGTCCTCAAGTTCAGCGGAAAGCGCCAAGCCCTATTGGGGACTTTATGCGGCGAGCAAGGCGGCGCTGAACGCGCTGGCAAAATCCTATGCCGGGGAACTGGCCAACACCAAGGTCAAAGTAAACGTGTTTTATCCCGGCGCGGTGCGAACCGGCATGCGGGCCAAGGCGGTTCCGGGGGAAGACCCTTCCACATTGATGACGCCAGCTGATGTTGCGCCAAAACTGGTGGACCTTGTGTCCCCCGACTTTACCCGAAGTGGCCAGATATTTGATATTCGGACCGGGGAATTCAAGGGGATTTAGGTATCCGGGCCAGATTTCTGACAGGAGAAAATTCCAGTGCCTCATAAAAAAATCAACGCGAAACATGCGCCTGATCCTGCGGGCGGTTATTCCCAGGCGATTGAAGTCAGCGGCGGCACCCGGCGGCTTTATATCAGCGGGCAGATTCCCGTGTCAAACAAAGGCAGTTTGCCAACATCTTTCAAGGAACAGGCAGCGCTGGTCTGGCAAAATGTCATTGCTCAACTGCATGCCGGCGACATGAATGTGGAAAACCTGGTGAAGGTGACAATTTTTCTTTCGGACAGAAAATACAATCTTGAAAACCAGCAAGCGCGGCAATTTGCGCTGGGCAGCCACGCTCCTGCGCTCACCGTGATCATTACCGGGATATTTGATGAGGCCTGGTTGCTGGAAATTGAGGCCATTGCCGAGGCCTGAGCGCCACCAACAATCTGATTCAAATAGCAAATGCAACCAACTGAAAAATCAGCCTAATTTCCGTTTGTTCTTTTCGTGATAGGGGTTGTCCCCGGCCCGCACCCACAGCCGGATAGGGGTGCCCACCATATTGAAATGCTCCCGCATGCCGTTGGTTAAATAACGGGTATAGGCGGTGGGGAGCGCATCGGGGCGCGAGCAAAACAGGATGAATGTGGGGGGCCGCGATTTTATTTGCGTCATGTAACGCAGCTTGAGACGGCGACCGGAAACGGCGGGGGGCGTATGGGCCTGCACCATGGCGTTCAAAAACTGATTGACCTTTGAGGTGGGCAGGCGAATGTTCCAGTTTTTTTCGATTTCAAAAATCGCCTTCATCAGGTTGGGAATATTCTTTCCCTTGAGGCCGGACAGGGTAATCAGGGGCACGCCGCGCAACTGGGGCAAAAGACGTTCGCAGGCCTCGCGCAATTTTATCAACGTTTCGTTTTTATCCTTGATCAGGTCCCATTTGTTCAGGGCAATGACCAGTGCCCGCCCCTCGCGTTCCACCAGATCGGCCAGATGCAAATCCTGCTTTTCAAATGGCTGGGTTGCATCGAGCATCAGCACCACCACTTCGGCATATTGAATGGAGCGCAGGGCGTCGGCAACGGCGAGCTTTTCCAGTTTTTTCTGCACGCGGGCGCGCTTTCTGATGCCTGCCGTGTCCACCAGATTTATGGTGCGCCCCTCATATTCTGTCTCTTATACACATCT
>WFOP01000226.1 GCA_015487985.1 Hyphomicrobiales bacterium | reverse complement strand
TTGCACCCCTTGGGGGGCGCGCTGGCGTGCCTTGAGCGGGTTTTGCGGTATTGGGGCGCCCCAGGGGCGCAGCACCGGCAGCACCGGAGGAACCGGCACCGGGGGTCACCACCCGTCTTGTACGACGCTCCACGACAACCGAACGGGTTGAACGCGCAACAATTGGTCGACCAGCTCCGCCCGGTCCCGTTTTCAGGGACAAGGTCTTTTTTGCCTGACCAGTTGTATCATCATTATTATTATCTTTGTCGCTCATGTAATCTTCGTCTCGTTCGTGTCTTTTTCAGCCGGCTGGCTTCGTATGTCTGGTTGCGCATTAAAGCGGGCAAGTTTTTTTACCCTTTGCAATGCGGATTTTGCCGCTGCACCATGTGTCAGTGCCACGTGTATCACATTTTCCTGCCCCAATGCCAAACCCAATTGCTCACTGGTTAAGATATCAAAATGGCATGCCGTGGTTTCCAGCCCTGCTTCCAGGGCCTGTGACCTTAGCGTCGCCAACATTTTTCTTCGTCCGTCACTGGCCGCATCGCAGGCGGTCAACAATGCCAGAACATTTCCCGAAGCTATGCTGGATTTTACCCGCGTTGCTCCGGTTTGTAACTGTCCCGCCTTGCGTGCCAGTCCAAGAGCACCTTTCAAGCGCTGTTCTAACCGGGACCGTGTGATTTGCGCAAGGTCCGATGATACAGCAATTTTTTGCTTAAGACTCCTGGCAAACACATTTTTTTTTAAACCCTGCATAATTGCCGCTTCACTATCGGTTATCCAAACCCCTCTGCCGGGGGCCTTGGCGTCAATATCGGGCACCAGTTCCCCTTGCGGACTTAAGGCAAAACGAAGCAGTTCACTTACCGGTTTTGCTTCCCGGGTCAGTGCGCATTCGCGCACAAGAGCAGCTTTTTTTGCCAATTCTCGCTTTGAAGGTCTGGTTTGCATGGCGTTACTAAATAAATTTACTCCGTTTAGTTGTTTTTCTCATCGGTTGTTTCAAGATCTGCAGATTCGGCTGCTTCATCTTCTAGAGATTGCAATTCCTCCTGTGGAATCCAACCGGCAATCAGGCGCGCCTGCATAATCATCTGCTCCGCTTCTTCGCGCGAAACGGGGAAAGCACTCAATGTGCCTTCATAACGCCTGGCTTCACCATCTTTACGTTCCACCCAGCCAATCAGATCATCTGCGGCATATCCGGCAAAATCTTCGACGGTCTTGACATCATCCTTGCCAATAGCAACCAGCATGGGGGCGGTCAGGCCTTCAATCTGATAAAGCTCATCCATCACACCAAGCTCAATCCGCTCGTCATCATGGGCCTTTTCAATGGCCTGCAGATATTCTGCGGCACGGGACTGAATTTCGCTGGCGGTGTCTTCGTCAAACCCTTCAATCATTGAAATTTCGCCCGGTTCCACATAGGCCAGTTCCTCAACGGAGGAAAAACCCTCTGAAGCCAGCAACTGAGCCACTGTTTCATCCACGTTCAGGGCGCGGGTAAACAGTTCTGAACGTTCGACAAATTCCTTCTGGCGGCGTTCACTTTCCTCCTGCTCGGTGAGGATATCAATATCCCAGCCAATGAGTTGGGAGCCAAGGCGCACATTCTGTCCCCGCCGGCCAATGGCCAATGACAATTGCTCGTCGGGCACCACAACCTCAATGCGCTCTGCCTGCTCATCAAGAACAACCTTGATGACTTCGGCGGGCTGCAGGGCAGAAACCACGAGATCGGCGATATTTTCGGTCCAGGGAATAATATCAATTTTTTCCCCCTGCAATTCTCCTACAACCGCCTGCACCCGGGAGCCGCGCATACCAACGCAGGCACCCACAGGGTCAATGGAGCTGTCAGAAGAAGTCACCGCAATCTTTGCCCTTGAGCCGGGATCGCGTGCAATGGAGCGAATGGTGATAATACCATCATAAATTTCGGGCACTTCCTGCATGAACAGCTTGGCCATGAACTGGGGATGGGTGCGGGAAAGGAAAATCTGGGGGCCGCGCTGCTCCCGGCGCACATCATAAATAATGGCCCGGATGCGGTCGCCATATCTAAACGTTTCACGCGGAATCAGTTCGTCACGGCGCACGATGGCTTCGCCACGACCCAGATCAACGATGACATTGCCGTATTCAACTCTTTTTACGGTACCGTTTACAATCTCGCCGATGCGATCAATATATTCCCCATACATGCGATCGCGTTCTGCGTCGCGCACCTTTTGCACGATAACCTGTTTGGCGGATTGTGCGGCAATACGTCCAAATTCAATTGGGGGAAGCGGCTCGGAAATATATTCACCAATCTCGGCGGTTTCAGCCTGTTTTTTAGCATCTTCAAGCGAAATCTGACGGGAAACCTCTTCCACATGCTCAACAATCTCAAGCAAACGCCACAGGCGCATTTCGCCTGTTTTGGGGTTGATTTCAGCCTTGACTTCCGTTTCAGCGCCGTAACGGGCGCGGGCGGCACGGGCGATGGCGTCCTGCATCGCATCAATTACGATCATCCGGTCAATGGATTTTTCCCGAGCAACCGCGTCTGCAATTTGCAAAAGCTCGAGCCGATTGGCTGAAACGGACATTAGTTTGTCTCCTTAGAAATCTGTGTTTTATGAGAATCTGATTCAAGTGTGGATTGGTCTGCTTCCTGCTGGATACTGTCATCCAAAAGGGTCTGGTCATTTTTTTGCCGCTGACGCGCCTGTGCCAACAGGCGGTCTGTCAGAATAAGTTTTGCAACCGAAATATCCGCCAATGGCAGAACAAAATCCGGGTTGGCACCGGCGGGAACATCGGGAAGGGTCAACGTCACGGTATCCGCATCAACGCTTTTGATTTTGCCACGAAATCTTTTGCGCCCATTTAACATATGGGAAAGCTCAACCCGCGCTTCATGGTCGATATTGCGTTCAAAATCGCGGGCGCGCACCAGGGGGCGGTCAATGCCGGGGGAAGAAACCTCCAGATGATAGGCCACATCAATGGGCTCTTCCACATCCAGAACCGGAGAGAGTTCCTGAGATAATGCCTGACACTGGGCAATGGTGAACTGGCCGTGCTCATCCTCCGCCATAATCTGCAGCGTGCAGCCGTTTTCAGGCAGGATTTTTACCCGCACCAGCAAAAAGCCAAGGTCATGGGCCACCGGCTCCACGATTGCGGCGATGCGCTGTTCCTGTCCGGTCTCGCTTATATAACGTTGGGTGTTCAATTCAGACATTTTCATTTCCGGCAACAAAAAAGAGCGGGGCCGTTTGGCACCCACTCTCCGGTTAACCCTTGAGAATTTGAAACATCCTATAAACCGCTCACTGTAAAATAACAAGCAAAGATTTTACGGGCAGCGCCTGAAGGTGAAGTAAAAGCTGTTCAGGCGCCCCTCCCGGCGCGCTTTAAGCTCATAGCGCGTTGGCGCCCACCCCTCAAAAGGAATATGCCAGAATTTATCATAATTTTGCTTTTGCCAGCAAAAATTCTTGTTGCGCACCATGTGAGCCAGGGTCCAGTTGGCATAATCTTCAATATCAGTGGCAAAACGAAACTCTCCGCCCGCTCTTATGACCCGTGCCAACTCCGCCAACGTTATATTGGACACAAAGCGGCGTTTATTGTGTCGCAATTTGGGCCAGGGATCGGGATAAAGCAGATAAACCATATCAAGCGAGGCATCAGGCAACGCACTTAAGAGGCCAAAAGCGTCGCTCGTGAACAGGGAAATATTTTTAATGTTTTCACTGGCTATGGTTTTGAGAATTTTCCCGATTCCCCCGGTAAACACTTCACATCCCACATGGCCGTTTTCAGGATTTTCCCGCGCAATCCGGGTGAGATGTTCCCCCCCGCCATAGCCGATTTCCAGAATTCTTTTTTTGGCTTGTGCGCCAAAAATCCTCTTTGGATCAATCTGACCATCCCGGGGCAAATCAATACGCAATTCAGGAAGCAGACTGTCAAAGAGTTCACGCTGACCACGGTGCAGGCGCTTGCCCGACACGCGGCCAAAAAAAGCCCGATGCTGTTTTTTATGATCCGGCTTTGGCGAAGACTTTTCAGTCATCAGGCGCGAACGGCATCTTTTAAGGCCTTGGTCAGGTTTGTTTTTTCCCACGAAAACGTGCCCCCGCGCCCCGGTTTGCGTCCAAAATGTCCATAGGCGGCGGTTTTGGCATAAATAGGCCGATTCAAATCAAGGGTTTTGCGGATTCCTGTGGGGGAGAGGTCCATGACGCTGGAGATCGCTTTTTCAATTTGAGCATCTTTAACGGTGCCGGTGCCATGGGTATCCACAAATATCGAAAGGGGCTGGGCGACCCCGATGGCATAGGAAATCTGAATGGTGCAACGCTCGGCCAGTTTTGCCGCCACCACATTCTTGGCCAGATAGCGGGCGGCATAGGCGGCTGAACGATCCACTTTGGTGGTGTCTTTACCTGAAAATGCGCCCCCGCCATGGGGCGCTGCACCGCCATAGGTATCCACGAT
>WFOP01000225.1 GCA_015487985.1 Hyphomicrobiales bacterium | reverse complement strand
TCATAACCCCGCTTGAGGAGTTCGGGCAGGGCAATGGTGGTGCCAATGGCCATGCCCGCAACGGAGAGGCCATTCATGGCCGAAATCACCACCATCAGCACGATGGTGCCAACGGCCAGCCCCCCCTTGAGGCCGCCGAACCAGACGTGGAACATCTTGTAAAGGTCGTCAGCAATGCCGCTTTCGGCAAGAATATAGCCCATGTAGATAAACAGAGGCAGGGTGAGCAAAGGAAACCATTTCATCAGTTTCATTGCCGCGCCAAAGGAAATTTCTGACCCCCCAATCCCCCAAAGGGTGAGCGAAGCAATCGCCGCAACCGCCCCGATGGCGCCAAAAACCCGCTGGCCGGTCATCAGCATCAGCATCATGGAAGAAAACATCAACAGTGCGATAACTTCGTAACTCATCAGAGTTCCACTCCTTTGAGTTTTGCAATGTCACGGAACCAGACGGCAATTGCCTGCAACAGCATCAGGAAAATGCCGATGGTCATGACAGATTTGATTGGCCACATATAGGGCCGCCAGGCGGTGGGGGTGCGTTCAAGGAACCCCAGTTCTTCCTTGGCGCCTTCCACCCCCCCGGTAAAAAATCCCACAATAAAGTTCCCCCAGAACTCAAACGGATTTGTGCCGAAATATCCAAGGGAATAGGCGGTGGAGCCAAGGGCGCCATAAAGCAGCACGCCAAGATAGATGAACAAAAAGATCACCATGACGGAATCAACGGCCGCCTTCGTGGTGTCTGACCAGCTTCCATAAAGCAGGTCCATGCGCACATGGTCCCCCATTTGCATGGAATAGGGGCCCCCGAGCAGGAAATAGGCCACCATCATGAACTGGGCGATTTCCAGTGTCATCAATGAGGGAACAAAGAAGTTTTTGGAAATTACCGAATATAGAAGCGTTGCCATCATGGCAAAAATCAAAAACATCGCTATGCGACCGATAAACCGGTTCATGGCGTCAACAAACCGCACATAGCCGCGTACAAAACCGAGAATCATGAATGTGCTCCCCTGGTGGGGGTGCCAAGCTGTGTCATTGCCTGTGACAACATTTTTTCAAGCACGCCCGCCGCGCGCATGATGTCTTTATCGCTGCCAAGCAGGTCGTTGCGTACTTCGATCATAACGTTGAGCAACCCCTTGTTCTGCCCCTGGGTTTCAATCGTGTGGGCAACCCCGTCATCAGGGCCATACGGCTCGTTGCGACGCACAACAAATCCGGCATCTGGGGGCACGGCCTTTAACATTTCGTCCGCCAGCATGGAATCACTGCCATGCAGAATACCGATTTCCACGTCTCGCTTTTTCCCGTTAAAAACCGGGGTGAAACTATGTATGCTCACCAGCACGGGCTGTTCTTTAGCGCGCAAAACGTCGCTGAGCATTTGCGCGAACGGGCGATATATCTGTGTAATTCGTGCCTGTTTTTCCCCCTGGGGAATATCAATATTTCCCGGAATATCAAATATTTCACTGCGCGAGGGCATGGCCGAAGGTGCGTTTTCGGGGCGGTTGCAGTCATAAACCAGTCGGGACACCTTTGAACAGACAAGCGGGGCATCAAATGCCTCGCTCAGAACAACCGCCAGCTTCCGGGCGCCCGGATCCCACGCCGCATGGCTGTGGCGCGCCTGTTCGCTCAGCCCCAACCCGTTGAAATAACTCGGAATATGATGAGAGGCATGTTCACACGCCAGAACAATTCCCCCTTGTCCTTTGCCATTGATGGTTTCACAAACGGTTTCGCCCGGCTCCAAAAGGGCTGGCTCCAACGTGCGTTCAACTGTTTTGGCGTGTTTCTGCATCTGTAAAATATTGTTCACAATTCATGAGGCTGTCAATTAAATTTCACAATTTTGTTTTTCCTGTTAATGTTTGTGGGGGGAATGTTTGAGCTTGAATGAGGGGGCCAAAGTGTCTGAAGGCAAAATGTCAATCAGGGAACAGTTGCAAAACCGCTTCGATGAACTCACCCGTGCAGAAAAACAGTTGACCCAGTTGCTGCTGCAAAACTACCCCGCTTCGGGCCTTGGCAGCATCACGGATTTGGCAAAACGCTCTGGCGTTTCCACCCCCACCGTTGCCCGGCTCGTTCAAAAACTGGGATTTGCCGGCTTCCCCCAATTTCAAAGTGCCCTGCGCGCCGAGGTGGGGGCCGAGCTTTCCAACCCCATCGACAAATACAACAAATGGGCCGAACACGCCCCCGATGAACATATTCTCAACCGGTTTGCCGATTCAGTTTCAAAAAACGTGCGCCAGACATTTTCCCGGCTGAAAACCGAGGAATTTGACGAGGTTTGTGCGCTTCTGGCCAATACGGACCACCATCTGAAAATTGTCGGGGGGCGGATATCGCGCTCTTTGGCCGATTATCTGTTTACACATATGCAGGTCATTCGCCCCCGTGTGACCCACATGACATCCAACTCAAATGCGTGGCCCCACTATCTGCTGGACATGAACAGGGATGATATGCTGGTGATTTTTGATGTGCGCCGCTATGAAAATGATTTGCGCCGCCTGGCTGAAATGGCCCATGAACGGGGTGCAAAAATCATCCTCTTTACCGATCAGTGGGGCTCGCCCATTTCAAGAATTGCCGCCCACAAATTCAATTGCCATATTGAAGTGCCCTCGGCATGGGACAGCTCAATCGTTCCCATGCTGATTCTGGAAGCCCTGATTGCCGAAGTGCAAAAGGCTAACTGGGATCAGACAAAGCGCCGCATGAACACGCTCGAAGACCTGTTCGATCGCACCCGCATGTTCCGCAAGTTTACTTAAGCTGGAACAACGGTTTTTGAACCTCGCGCAATCCACCATTCCGCAAAAATCATGTTCGGCACCCAGCACAGCCAGGCGATATAAACCGAAGCCGGGGCATATTCGAAACCGGCGGCCATAAATCCCAGCAGGTAAAGCCGTAGCATAACTGCTGCAAAGGTCAGGGCAAACGAGCGGATCATCCATTTGCGGTGCGCGACATAATTCCCCTGCATTGCCAGACGCACCGCATTGGCCGTCGTGCCCACCCATGCAATGGATAACAGCCCAAACCCCAAG
>WFOP01000224.1 GCA_015487985.1 Hyphomicrobiales bacterium | reverse complement strand
TTTTGGACCGTGAGGAAGTGGAAGTTTTGCAGGCCACAGGCCTGGCGCGGGGGCGCGACCTGGAACCGGTGACACTGGCTGTTGACCTGCGGGTGCAAAATGCCATGCATGCGGAACTGGTGGACGCCATGGCGCGTTATCAGGCCATTGCAGCAGCGGGGGTTTTGCTGGATGTGACAACCGGGGAAATTCTGGCGCTGGTTTCTTTGCCGGACTTTGACCCCAATGTGCCCGCCAGCGCGCTTGAAGAGGGGCGGCTAAACCGCATTACGGCGGGAACGTTTGAACTTGGCTCCACCTTCAAAACGGTTACAATTGCCGCGGCGATTGATGCGGGTGCCGTAAGCATCACCGATGAATTCGATGCCACGCAGCCCATTCGTTTCGGGCGGTTTTCCATAGATGATTTTCACGGGAAAGAACGGGTATTGAGTTTGCCCGAAGTCTATAAATATTCCTCCAATATCGGCACCATCCGCATTATGCAGGCGCTGGGGAAAGAAAATTATCGCGCGTTTCTCACACGGGTCGGGTTTGATGCCCCCCTGGGTGTGGAACTGCCGGAAACCAAACGTTCAAATATTCCTGAAGAATTTTCCGATATTGTTGCAGCAACCGCTTCGTTTGGCCACGGGCTGACGATTACCCCGCTTCACATGGCCTCTGCGATGGGGGCGTTTGCAAATGATGGTATTCTGGTGCCGCCAACACTGTTTAGACGCTCCCCAGAGCAGGCGCGCACGTTGGCGCGTTCAGTTATTTCGCCCCGGACCAGTGCCTATATGCGTTATCTGATGCGTTTGAATGCGCTTGAGGGATCGGGCAAGATCACGGATGAAATTGCTGCCGGATATCTGGTGGGGGGCAAAACCGGTACGGCGGACAAAGTTGTGGACGGGCGCTATGATTCAACCAAGAACCTGAATGTGTTTGCTTCGGTTTTTCCAATGGACAACCCGCGTTATTCAATGCTGATTTTAGTGGATGAGGCCAAGCGGGAAAATCCGCAGTCGGGCCGGACGGCGGCCTGGAATGCGGGGGCGGTTTCGGGGCGGATAATTCAAAAGGTCGCGCCGATGCTTGGGATATTGCCCAATTTCAGCGAAACGGTTGATCAAAACCTTGTTCCCGTTGAGCTGCGATAATTGCTTAGTTTGTTGTTGTTTTCTGATATGTTTGATTCGTAAATAGTTGAGGGGTTGCCTGTGTCTCATTTGTTAGCTGACTTGCTTGAAGGGTTTGTAGAGGGTTCGGAAACGGACGCTGTGCGGGTAACCGGTATCAATTGTGATAGCCGCGCCATAGCAATCGGGGAGGCGTTTTTTGCTTTGCCCGGCAGTGTTGCGCATGGAGACAGTTATGCTGGCAGGGCGGTTGAACGCGGTGCGCGGGTGATTGTTTCGGATCGTGAGGCGCCTGAGGATACGGGGGTGCAAACCATTGTGGTGGAGGACGTTCGGGCAGCCTATGCAAAAGCGGCGGCCCGGGTATGCGGCCCATTGCCTGACATGATGATGGCGGTAACGGGCACCAATGGCAAGACGTCGGTGGCTTCTTTTGTGCGCCAGATTTGGCACGAAGTGGGCATCAAGGGTGCCTCAATCGGCACATTGGGGCAGGATATTGCCGGGGAGATCAAGGCGGGGGCTTTGACAACGCCGGATCCGCTTACTTTACACAAGGAACTGGCGCAGATGAAAGCTGCCGGCATTGAGCATGTGATTATGGAAGCATCAAGTCACGGGCTGGATCAACGCCGGATGGATGGTATCGGGTTCAACGTGGTGGGTTTTACCAATCTGAGCAGGGATCATCTGGATTATCACGGGGAAATGCAGGAATATCAAACCGCCAAGTTGCGTCTGTTCAAGGAACTGATGGTGGAGGCAGGTGCGGCGGTTGTGAATGCGGATGATCCGGAAAACATGGCCTTTTTGTTTGCCGGCATGGAGCGCGGCGCGACGCCGCTTACCGTGGGACGCGAAGGGGGGTATATCGAAGTCTCTGAAGTGTCCCGGGAGGGGTGGGGACAAAAGGTGACGGGTAAACTGGTTGGTGAGCCTTTGGCGTTTAACCTGCCGCTTGCCGGGGAATTTCAGGTTTCAAATGCCATTGTTGCGGCTGCCATGGTTGTGGCGGGCGGGGTTGATAAAGACCTTGTGATACCGGCTTTGGAAAAACTGGAGGGCGCGCGCGGACGACTTGAAAAAGT
>WFOP01000223.1 GCA_015487985.1 Hyphomicrobiales bacterium | reverse complement strand
TTTCCGTTCAGTTTAACCGCCTGATAGCTGGCGCGCAAAACCTCAAACCGGGAGGTGATCTGTTCTCCCCTGGCGGCAAACAGTTCTTTTTGTGCATCCAGCAGTTCAAAAATTGTCCGGGTTCCGGCTTCAAACTGTTGTTGATATAAAGCGACAACGGCTTCACTTGCGCGAATGCGTTCGGCGATGGATTGGCGTTTTTCATTGGCGGTACGCATGATGCGCGCAGAATCCTCAATATCCTGCTCCAACTGATCCAGTGCCTGGCGGTAGCGGTATTTTACTTCTTCGATACGGCTGGTGAGCTGGTTGATCTTTGCTGCCCTTTCGCCCCCGTCATAAAGCTGGCCTGAAATTGAAATCATAACCCGGCCATTGGCATTGAGGGGATTTTCACCGCCAACATTTTGTTGCAGGCGGGCGCTGGCATCAAGGGTGATTTCGGGCAGATAATCACGCTCAAGGGAAAGTTGCTGAGCTTCCAAACTTACAATATCCCATTCATAGGAAAGCATTTTGGGGTTTTTTGCCGCATATCCTTCAATGTCGGCGGCCGCCAAACGGGAGGCTTCAGGGTCGATATCGCCGGGCACCTCCAGTGCATCAGGTGTCAATCCGGTTAAGCGTCTGAAGTTACTGGCGGCGTTTTGGCGTTGTGACCTGAGGTTGATTGAAAGGGTTCTTGCCCCCTCAAGTCCAACAACAATGCGTTCAACATCCGCATCTGTGGCATTGCCTGCATCGGCATTGAGCTTGATTATACGATACATTTCTGCGTGGGCCCGTTCATTGACGAGCGAGTTATTTATCTGCAAAGACAGTTCAAGCACCTTGAGATAGGCCTCAATCATCTCAAGCAATATCGCATCCGTCTGGGCCCTTTGGCGCCAGGCGGCAGATTCATGTACAGCGGTTGCCCAGTCAATATCCGCTTCGGTCTTTCCAAAATCAAACAGCAACTGGGAGGCGTTTATGGAGCCTTCAGAACGTTGCTGGTCGGTGCGGATTTCACTTTCATAATTATAGGTGGTTTCAGGGCCGGTTTTGGCAGAAAATCTCAAAGTGGGGGCATAGGCCACGTTCACTACATCAATGCCGGCCTGCGCGGTATCAACCTGAGCGCGAATGATGCCGATTGTGGGATTGTTTCTAATCGTGTGCGCCGCCACCTGAGCCAAATTCATTGTCTGGCCCGTTGAAGCGGGTGATGATGCAGATGAATATTCAAGCGAATTTTCATCGACTTGGGGTTGGGTTTCGGACTGATCCAATTCAGGGTTCAGAATTATCGGCGCTGTGCTTAACAGCTCCCGATCAGCGATTTCTTCGTCGCAGGCAATCGACTGAAAATCAATACAGGGCCGGGTGACCTGATTTGAGGCACATCCGCCAATTGCTGACAATGCCAAAACACCAAATACTGCCCGCAGTATTTTTTGCTGATGTCTCGGATGAATAAACGCCATTATGGGAAACTCATTTAATACTTATGGTTAATCCATTCTTGTGGCTTGTGGTTAAAATTAGCTTAAGTATCAAAATAAGCGTCCAAATAATTCAGGAATCAAGATTTTGGACTTTTCAGTTTCGCAAAATCAAACTCAATTGTGATTTTGGTAACCTTTTTCAAACAAAAATAGCGCCGACCAAAAGCCTGAATTGGGTGGATGGCATCTAAATATTCTGGGGTGAATTCGAAGAAAAATGTGCTTGAGCATTCGGGTTGGGCATTCGGGTTGTCAGGAATTACGTTCGTGACAGCACGCATTGGCAAAAAAGGTTGTGCAGATTATGATTGACGGCTCGGCAGGCTCAAAAAACGCAGATGCAGCCTCAAAAAATACCGATGAAACAGCGGCAACAAATAATGCTGAGCAAAATCTGAAAAATGCTGAAGAAGCGGTAAAAAATTCAGAGGTTGGCATTGATCCCATAACAACCGCCTCCACAAACGGGGGTAAAACTATCGTCAAACCCGATGCAGGGGAGACGGTTTTTGTTCGTGCTGATAATCTGGATTTAATACAGTTTGCATTTGATCTGGGCGCAGTTTCAGTAAATCTGAGCGACGTGGATATGGTGATTACATTTCCTGATGGCGCCCGTATCATTCTGGTTGAATTCGGTATGCTGATTGCTGCTGATCTGGCCCCTGAATTCAGCTTTAACGGCGATATTGCCACCGGGCAGGATATGATGAGCCTGGTGGGCAATTTTGATGCTGCCAATGCTGACAAAGTGTCTTTTACTTCCATGAAGGATGATTCAGATACAAAGTCTGAAGAAGAAATCGAGGAAGATGAAGCCAGTGTAAATGAAAATTCCCCTGAGCCTCAGCAGGCACCGCCTGAAGACCCCAAAATTGATAATAAAAAGGGCAACTCCTTTAATGAATTTGACCAGTCAAAAATAAGTGAAAAAGTTGGGGTTGATGTAAAGGGTAAATTTATAGAGGAGGCTTCTGCGTCTGCCTCTGCTACGGGCATCAGCAATATTTTA
Organism: Hyphomicrobiales bacterium; assembly: GCA_015487985.1. Taxonomy (GTDB): domain Bacteria; phylum Pseudomonadota; class Alphaproteobacteria; order Rhizobiales; family Devosiaceae; genus DROE01. The sequence goes on along the minus strand of WFOP01000223.1, from coordinate 762 downwards.
CCCGATTCTGAAATTACCCTGCGTGTGCTGGGTCTGACTGAGCAGTCCTATTCAACCATGGAGGATGGCAGGACATTGATTGTCGGGGCAACTTCGGCCCCCCCTTCCGATACCGACCCCGGTTATGGCATTCAATCGGCAAGGGAAACCATAGCGGGCACATCAAATGCTGATGTGATTTATGCGGACAGTCAGGATTATGCCCCACAGGGCACCAGTTCGCGTGTTTTGGAAGTTACGCTGGAACTGCCATTTGAAAACTGGACGCCCACCAGTTTGATTGTGACCAATCTTCCCCCCGGAATGGGCATACTTGATGCGGAAGAAACGGCAAAAGGGTATAAGCTTGAATTAACTGAAGATACGGCATTTTTGCACAGTCTTGTGCTGAACTACACCATGCCGGTGGAGGGCGCGCCTCAGGATGAAAACGGATTTTTTGATATAGATTCCATTTCCATTGAATATACGCTTGTTGATCCGCGCGGGGCTACGGGGCAATCTCTTGCCAGTGCACCGGTGGGATTGCGGGCGGTATATGAGGATGGGGATCTTTATTTTGAAGACCTTGCCACGGGCGATGTCATAACCGCAATTGATGCAGCGCCACCTGGCAATATTATCAATGCGGGCGCGGGTGATGATTTCATTTATGCGGGGGCAGGGGCCGATCAGATCGATGGGGGCGCAGGAAACGATTGGGTTTCCTATGCCATTTCCAGTGCGGCGGTTAATGGAGATCTTGGCGGTAATATATTTAAT
>WFOP01000222.1 GCA_015487985.1 Hyphomicrobiales bacterium | reverse complement strand
GTGGTCATCTGTATATTGCCCAGCCTCCATTATACAAAATCAAACGCGGACAGTCCGAACAATACCTGAAGGACGAAGAGGCCCTTGAGAATTATTTGCTGAGTACGGGCACCGAGGAAGCCAGTTTTACCGCCGGCGACGGCACGGTTCACACCGGGGCCGACCTGACACAGATTTCTTCGGATGCCCGCGATGTGGTGCACGCCATTAACGCTTTGAACACCCGCTACAACCGCACCATTGTTGAACAGGCAATGATTGCCGGCGTGTTTGATGAGGGGGCTTTGCAGGATGCCGGCATGGCCACACGACTGGCGCAAAAGGTGGCGACCCAACTGGACAATATGGCGGACGATGTGGAGCAGGGCTGGAGTGGTGAGTCCGATGGTCAGGACGGATTGCGGTTCTGGCGCACCGTGCGTGGGGTGGAGGAATCCCATAATCTGGATGCCGCTTTGTTGTCTTCGGGCGATATCCGAAAATTGCGCAAAACCGCCAATGCCATATCCCAGACCTATTCAGGTGTGGCCAAACTGACCCGCAAGGATGTTAGCGAACCCATTTATGGTCCCTTCTCCCTGTTTGATGCGGTCGCAAAAGCCGGGCGCAAGGGGGTTTCTCTTCAGCGTTATAAGGGGCTGGGGGAAATGAACCCCGGTCAACTCTGGGAAACTACCCTGGACCCCAATATCCGCACACTTTTGCAGGTGGAAATTGATCAAAGCGATGAAACGGACACAATTTTTTCGGAATTGATGGGGGACCTGGTGGAACCGCGCCGGGACTTCATCCTGACTAATGCACTGAACGTGGCCAATCTGGATGTTTAGTTTTTCAGCCGTTTTTTCTTCACCCCGTTAACCAATTCCCTTTACCCCCCATAAACCAGCCACATTTAGTCTTAAATAACATATGTGGACGCATTGGATATGGGCGCATGGATTTGACAATGCGTAACAGATTATCGCGTTTTGAACGCGTCAGGGCAAAATGGACATCAAATTAAGACCAGAGGACAGAATTGGCGGTCCCGCAAAACGGGGGCGCAAGTCAGCAAAATCACGCCCGACTGCCAAATCTGCCACCACTAAATCCACCCGCACCAAACCCACCCGCGCCAAAGCCCCCAAACCCAAGTCGGCACGCGCGCGCAAAAGGCGCCAGAAAAAGCCCCTCACATTCTGGCGGGTCATTGGAAAGCTCTTTTACTGGGGGGTGGTGTTAAGTGTGTGGGTTGGCATCGCGGTCGCTGGAATCGTGGCCTATTATGCCGTGCAACTGCCCGCCTCGGACAGTTGGGCAGTGCCCACGCGCCCGGCCAATATCCGCATTGTTGCCGCCAACGGCCAGTTGATTTCAAATCGCGGCCAGATGGGGGGCGAAGCCGTTGCGTTTCATGAGCTTCCCCAATATGTGCCCGCTGCGGTTCTCTCCATCGAAGACCGCCGGTTTTTCGACCATTTTGGTCTCGACATTATAGGCATCACCCGTGCCATGCTGGGCAATATCATGGCGGGCCGTATAACCGCCGGTGGTTCCACCATCACCCAGCAGGTGGCCAAAAATCTGTTTTTAACCCCGGATCAGAATCTGGGTCGTAAAGTTCAGGAGGCCCTGCTCGCCATCTGGCTTGAGCAGAATTATTCCAAGACTGAAATTCTCGAACTTTACCTGAACAGGGTTTATTTCGGCGCAGGTGCCTTTGGTATTGAAGCCGCCTCGCGGCGTTATTTTGGCAAATCTGCGCGTAATGTGTCCTTGGGGGAAGCTGCTATTCTTGCCGGTTTGCTCAAGGCGCCATCCCGTTTGTCCCCGGACCGGCATCCTGAAAGGGCCGCAGAGCGGGCCCGTGTTGTACTCAGGGCCATGGCAGAGGAGGGATATATCTCCCCTGAAGAAGCCGGGGCCGCCGCCATCGACCCCACAAAACGTGTGCGCACCCGCATCGCAGGCGCTGAATTTTATGTGGCAGACTGGGTGGAAAGCCTGATGACATCCTATATCGGAGAGGTATCCCAGGATGTGATTGTCACCACAACGATTGATTGGGATTTGCAGAAAAATGCCGAATTTGTTGTGCGTGAAATGGTGGCGGAAAAAGGTGAGGAACATAATTTTTCCCAAGGGGCGCTGGTGTCCATGAGCACGGATGGCGCAGTCATTGCCATTGTGGGGGGGGTTGATTATTCGGATTCTCAATATAATCGGGCGGTAACCGCCCGGCGTCAGCCCGGTTCCTCCTTCAAGCCGTTTGTCTATCTTGCAGCTCTTGAGGCCGGGTATACCCCCGATACCCGGGTTGAAGATGCCCCTTTGGATTTTGAGGGCTGGAAACCGGAAAACTATAATGGCCAATATGCGGGTACGGTGACCCTGCGTCAGGCTATTGCCCATTCCCTGAACACTGTTGCGGGGCGTCTGGCCATTGCGGTTGGTCCCCAGGCGGTCATTGATACGGCTGCCAAACTGGGTATTTCAACCCAGATGCCCCCGGTTCCGGCCATCGCCCTTGGCACGGCGGAGATTTCATTGCTTGAGCTGACGGGTGCCTACGCCCCCTTTGCCAATGGCGGCGTGGGGGTTATTGCCCATGTTATAACCCGCATTGAAACCACAGACGGTCAGGTTCTTTATCAGAATATCCCCGCAGGTCCCGGACAGGTTGTGGCCCCTGAGCATGTGGCCATGATGAATGATATGTTGACTACGGCAGTGGATATTGGCACGGGAAAAAGGGCCCAGCTCCCCGGCTGGCAGATTGCAGGCAAAACCGGCACCACCCAATCCAACCGCGATGCCGTATTCGTGGGCTATACTGCCAATCTCATTACCGGTGTCTGGCTGGGAAATGACGATAACACCCCCATGGAACGTGTTGGCGGTGGCTCGTTTCCGGTTGATATCTGGTCTGAATTTATGACCCGCGCCCATCAGAATATCACGCCCTATAATCTGCCTGATGCTTTCTTTGCGCCCCCGCTGAGTGTTCCGGGACAGGAGCAACAACCCATACAGCTTGAGCGACCTCAGCCCCGACCGCGCAATCTTGGGGACCTGATCAACGATCTGTTTGGAAACAACTGATGATTTTACAAGTAATCATCTTTGATTTTCAAAAGCGTTGTAAAGTTAGGTCTTGCTAAGGCAGGGCCGGTTTGCTTCACTATTTTTGACTTGGTTATTATAAATAGTGAGGAAACATCATGAGTACATACCTGGAATCCACCCCCAATGAAGAGGGCTTTTTTGGCGAATATGGTGGCGCAATGTTGCCACCACCGCTAATTCCCCATTTCAAGGAAATTAATGAGGCTTATCAGCGTCTCTCCAAATCCAGGGAATTCCTTGATGACCTGATGTATATCCGCAAACATTTTCAGGGCCGGCCAACCCCCATCTCCCACTTGAAAAACCTCTCTGAATTGAGCGGAGGTGCGCAGATTTATGCCAAACGCGAAGACCTCAACCATACCGGCGCCCACAAGCTCAACCACTGCATGGCTGAAGGCCTGTTGGCCAAACATATGGGGAAAACCAAACTGATCGCGGAAACAGGCGCCGGTCAGCACGGGGTGGCCCTGGCAACGGCTGCCGCCTATTTCGGGCTGGAATGTGAAATTCACATGGGTGAAGTGGATATTAAAAAAGAATATCCAAACGTGGTACGCATGAAGCTTCTGGGGGCAACTGTTGTTCCGGTTGGGGAGGGGGCAAAAACCCTCAAGGAAGCAGTGGACAGCGCATTTGGCTCTTATATCGGGCAGGCGGATCAGGCCCTGTTTGGTATCGGCTCGGTTGTGGGGCCACACCCGTTTCCCCTTATGGTGCGTAATTTCCAAAGTGTCGTTGGCCATGAGGCGCGCGAACAGTTTATGGAAATGACCGGAAAGCTGCCTGATAT
>WFOP01000221.1 GCA_015487985.1 Hyphomicrobiales bacterium | reverse complement strand
GGCAATGATTGAAACGCGCATGGGGGTGCCGGATTACAATTATTGAGGATCGGCGGCCAGATCACCCTGCCACATTTTTTCAAGATTATAGAATTCGCGCACTTCGGGGCGAAAGACATGAACAATGACATCACCAGCGTCCACCAATACCCAGTCGGCGTTTGGCATGCCTTCAATTCGCGGCAGCTTGTGGCCGCCTTCTTTTAAGGCTTTTGAGAGTTGATTGGCCAGAGCGCTGACATGACGCTGGGAGCGGCCCGAGGTCACCACCATATGGTCGGACATGGGGGACTTGCCTTCCATATCAATGGCAATAGTGTTTTCAGCCTTGGCGTCATCCAGGGTTTCAAGAATAATGTCGATCATGGGGCGGGGCGTATCTTTCAAAGGAACCTGATGTCCAAAAATTTGTTGTTGAATAACATATGCGCCCAGTTTGGCGCGGGCGCAAGGGTTGGGGGGAAATGTTTTGAATTTATGGTTTCGATCCGGGGGCTTGTCCGGTTTTATTCTGGCGCAGGGCAGAGGAGGAGAGGCCGGACATCAGGCCATTGAGATAAACCCATGCCGGGGCCTTTTTGTTGACCAGGGTTTGGGCGTCATATTCGTCGATACGATAGCGGGCAAGTGTCGTGGCGGCCTTTGAGGAAAGCGCCTTCATGGAGGTGCCGGGGCGCACATAGATGGCGAGTGGCAACAGGTTTGCAATATCGCGCCAGCGCTCCCATCGGTGGAACTGGCTAAAGCTGTCCCCCCCCATTATCCAGACAAAACGACGATCCGGCAGGGTTTTGCGCAAATATCGAATGGTATCAAACGTATAGGAAAACCCGCGTTCAGCTTCAAAGCCGCTCACATGCACCCGTGGGTGGGTGATCAGATTGCGGGCGGCGGTTACGCGTTGGGCCAGCGGGGCAAGTTCGCTATGATCCTTGAGGGGGTTGCCCGGGGTTGCCAGCCACCATACGGCATCCAGCCCCAGGCGTTTCAGTGCCTGTCGCGACACCAGTTGATGCCCCGGATGGGGGGGGTTGAAGCTGCCTCCAAATAACCCGATGGCCATATTGGCACTGGAGGGGGGCAGTGTGGTGATGCCGGGAATTTTGATTATCTGCTTCCGCTTGTGCATCAGGGACGACATTGACCATTGCCGCTCACCAGATATTTGAAGCTGGTAAGCTGTTCGACACCCACGGGACCGCGGGCGTGCATTTTACCGGTGGAAATGCCAATTTCAGCCCCCATGCCGAATTCGCCGCCGTCCGCATATTGGGTTGAGGCATTGTGGAGCAGGATTGCGCTATCCACTTTGGCGAAAAACCGGTCGCGGGCGGCCAGGTCACCGGTGATAATGGCCTCGGTGTGGCTTGAGGAATAGGTGGCAATATGCTCGATGGCGGCGTCGATGTCGTTGACCATGGCAACCGCGATTATGGGGGCCAGATATTCGGTCTGCCAGTCTTCTTCTTTCGCAGGAACGCTGGAGGCAAGCATTTCATGAATGGCGCTGTCGGCGTGGATTTCACAACCCGCTTCGCTCAGGGCGTTCAGGATGGGCAATAAATGGGTGTCCTTCAAGTCCTGATGCACAAGAAGGGTTTCAGCGGCTCCGCAAATACCGGTGCGGCGCATTTTGGAATTCACCACCAGTCTGATCGCCATTTCAAGATCGGCATCCTTGTCTACATAAACATGGCAGATGCCTTCAAGATGGGCAAAGACGGGTACGCGGGCATCGCGCTGAACGCGGGCGACAAGGCCCTTGCCGCCCCGGGGCACAATCACGTCGATGGTGCCGTTCAGCCCGCTCAGCATTTCCCCCACTGCCGCGCGGTCGGTGGTGGGTACGATTTGCACACAGTCAACGGGCAGGCCTGCCGCTTCCAGACCCTTGATAAAACAGGTGTGAATGGCTTTTGAAGAGTGAAAACTGTCGGACCCTCCGCGCAAAATGACCGCGTTGCCCGACATCAGCGTGAGGGCGGCAGCGTCTGCCGTCACGTTGGGCCGGCTTTCATAAATGACGCCAATGACGCCAAGGGGGGTGCGCACGCGTTTGATATGAAGCCCGCTCGGCACATCCCATTGGGCCATGACCTGGCCAACGGGGTCTGCCAGTTTTGCAATGGCATGAAGGGAGGTGACAATGGCGTCAATGCGGTTGCTGTCAAGTTGCAACCGGTCCAGAAAGGCGGCGGAAAGCCGCGCTTTTTTCCCTCTCTCCATATCCAGTTTGTTGGCGGCAAGAATGGCTTTTTTGCCTTTGGCGATGGCGTTTGCCGCCGCTTCAAGGGCAATTATTTTTGTGGTTGTGTCCGCGTTGGCCAATTGGCGGGCCGCATTTTTGGCGCGCTGGCCGATATCGTTCATCAAAAGGGTCAAATCAGAACTCATGGGGATATTCCTTTTGTGGCAATGAGGACCAGATTGTCGGCATGGACCAGTTCGGTGCGGTTCATATGACCAAACATGCCAATGATAATTTCACTTTTTTTGCCCTTGGCAAGATTGGCTTCTTCCCAGTTCATTCCGGCAAGGCCCCGGGCGATTTCGACTCCATCAGGGTCAAGAATGGAAATGGCTTCGCCGTGTTCAAACTCCCCGCTGATTTTTGTCACGCCAATGGGCAAAAGTGATTTTCCGCCAAGCAGTGCGTTGGCGGCTCCCCGGTCGACATGGATTTGACCTTTTACATCAAGGGTGCCCAAAATCCAGCGTTTGCGGGCGGCGGCGGGGTTTTGTTTGGCGGGGAAAATTGTGTGTTTTGCGCCTTTTGTCAATGCCGCCAGCGGGTTTGTGGTGGTGCCGTTGGCAATAATCATGGAGGTGCCCGAACGGGTGGCGATTTTTGCCGCGTCAATTTTTGTGGTCATACCGCCGCGCGACAGATGGGAAGCGGCGCCCTTGGCCATGGCTTCGATCTGTTTGGTAATGGATTTGACGACGGGCAAATGTCTGGCACCGTTATCGGCGCCCGGAGGTGCGGTATATAATCCGTCCACATCGGAAAACAGCACCAGACAATCCGCCCCAATCATGGAAGCAACACGGGCCGAGAGGCGATCATTGTCCCCATAGCGGATTTCGGCGGTGGCGACACTGTCATTTTCGTTGATAACGGGAACAGCTCCCAGGTCCAGCAGGGTTGAGATCGTATTGCGGGCGTTGATATAGGGGCGACGCTCTTCGGTGATATTGGGGGTGAGCAGAATCTGGCCGGTGGTGATATTAAACTGAGCCAATGCATCGCGCCAGGCCTCAGACAAAGCGACCTGTCCGGCACTGGCGGCGGCCTGAATGCGGGGCAGGGACAGGGTTTGTCCGGTCAGTCCCAATATGGAGCGGCCAAGGGAAATGGCGCCCGAGGAAACAATCAGAATATCCACCCCTCGGGATTTAAGGGCTGCGATGTCGGTTGCCAGACTGTTCAGCCATTGCTGGCGCAGTTTCCCGCTCCTGGCGTCAACCAGCAGGGCTGAGCCGATTTTTATGGTTATGCAGCTGAAGCTGGACAGGGGATTTTGATCGCTTAAGGAGACCATTTTTTGTCCTCCTCGGGGAGGGCGGCCAGTTTTTCTCTTTCACGTTTGGCGTCCAGTTCATGGATAATGGCGAACAAAACCTGTTCAACGCCTTTTTGGGAGGCGGCGGAGGCGGCCATCAGTTTTCCTGCCACATGGGGGCGCAGGGCGGCCAGTTTTTCTTTGGCTTCCTCTTCGCTCAGGGCGTCGATTTTATTCAAAACCACGATTTCGCGTTTTTCCGCCAGACCGTTGCCATAGGCTTCAAGTTCGCCGCGAATGGTTTTGTATGCGAGTGCCACATCTTCAGCGGTGCCATCGATCAGGTGGACATTTACCACGCAGC
>WFOP01000220.1 GCA_015487985.1 Hyphomicrobiales bacterium | reverse complement strand
GCGATATATTCCAGTTGCCCACCCCCGATTGTGCCAAGCAATTGCTTTTCGCCCACCAGCATCCATGCCCCGGTTTCGCGCGGCGTCGACCCTTTGGCTTCAATTATTTCCACCAGAACAGATTTTTCACATTTGAAAAAATATTCCAGCTGTTCCCGGCGCAAAACCATCCCTTAAGCGCCCCGGTTTTGCAGGTCTGTGACAGCCATCAAAACCCGCTCGGGCGTCACAGGCGTATTAAGGCGCGGAGAAATCCTGTAATCCGCCACACTGGCCACCGCCATGGACAAGGCCTCCACCACAGATGCCGCCAGCATCAATGGCGGCTCTCCAACCGCCTTTGAGCGCCGAATTGTGCGCTCCGGGTTGCTCGACCACTCAGCCAGCGCCACGTTAAATATTTCAGGCACATCCGAGGCCAGCGGAATTTTATAGGTCGAGGGCGCATGGCTTTTTAGCTGGCCTTTATCGTCCCAAAATAATTCTTCGCTGGTTACCCAGCCCATGCCCTGAATAAACCCTCCCTCGATCTGGCCAACATCAATCGCAGGATTTAGCGACTTGCCCACATCGTGCAAAATATCCACTCGGGCAACCCGATACTCGCCGCTAAGGGTGTCAATGACCACTTCACTGACTGAGGCCCCATAAGCATAATAGAAAAACGGTCGCCCCTCCCCCTTTTCCCGGTCCCAGTGAATATCAGGCGTTTTATAAAACCCGCTGGCGGACAATTGCACCCGCGCCATATAGGCCTGTTTGATAAAATCAGCGAAGGCATAGCGTTTTGCGCCAACAATCACTTCCCCGTTTTCAAACCTGACATTTGCTGAATTGTCTCCGATCAGCTCACGTCCAAATGCTTGTAGTCGCGCTTTTATCCGGGAACATCCATCCAGCGCCGCCATACCGTTCAAATCCGACCCCGAGGAAGCCGCCGTTGCCGACGTGTTGGGCACCTTGTCGGTCGCCGTTGCTGTGATTTTTATCGCCTCCAGTGTCAAGCCGAATTCATCCGCCACCACTTGCGCCACCTTCAGATTCAGCCCCTGCCCCATTTCGGTGCCACCATGATTGAGATGAACCGAGCCATCCTGATAAATATGGATGAGCGCCCCGGCCTGATTATACCAGGTGGCAGTGAACGAGATGCCAAATTTTATCGGCGTCAGCGCAATGCCCCGCTTAAGCACCGGGCTGGACCGGTTAAACTCAATAATCTCCGCCCGCCGCTGTTGATAATCCGAGCTGGCCTCCAGTTCTTCCACCAGCCGATGCAAAATATTGTCGGTAACCTGCTGATGATAGGGGGTGATGTCTCCGGTTTCCTCCCCGTAAAAATTGACTTTGCGCACCTCCAGCGGGTCTTTGTTCAACGCATAGGCAATTTCTTCAATGATGCGCTCAGAGGCCAAAATCCCCTGCGGCCCGCCAAACCCTCGAAACGCCGTGTTGGATACGGTATTGGTTTTAAGCGGCACCGATTGCAGTTTCACCGCCGGAAAGTAATAGCTGTTATCCGCATGAAACAATGCCCGGTCGGTCACCGGTCCGCTCAGGTCCGCACTAAATCCACACCGGGCGGCAAATTGGGCCTCCACGCCGTGAATTTTTCCCCTGTCATCAAACCCAACCTCATAGGCAACCTTAAAATCATGGCGCTTGCCGGTGGCAACCATGTCATCGTCCCGGTCGGGTCGGATTTTCACCGCCCGGTTGAGCTTTTTCGCCGCCAATGCCGCCACCACGGCAAACAGGTTGGATTGGGTTTCCTTACCGCCAAACCCGCCCCCCATACGGCGCACTTTCACCGTCACCGCATTGTTGGGTACACCAAGCGCGTGGGCCACCATGTGCTGCACTTCACTTGGGTGCTGGGTGGAGGAATAAACCTCAACATCCCCATCCTCCCCCGGAATGGCAAGGGCTATCTGCCCCTCCAGATAAAAATGGTCCTGCCCGCCAATGACCATTTCACCCTTCAGGTTCAACGGCGCATTTTCCATGGCCGTACTCAATTCCCCCCGCTTCAGGGTCAAGGGCTTGGTGACCAGTTCCCCGCCTGCTTCTCTCGCCGCATCAATATCCAAAAGTGCGGGCAACGGTTCATATTCCACCACCGCCAGTTTTGCCGCCCGCCGTGCCTCATCGCGCGTGCTTGCCACAACACCAAAAATCGGCTGCCCCCAGAACTGAACAATATCGGTTGCAAAAACCGGCTCGTCGTTCAGTCCGGTGGGGCTGACATCGTTTGCTCCGACAACATCATTGGCCGTTAAAACACAAATCACCCCTTTGGCACGAACCACCGCTTTTAAGTCAAGCCGGGTGATCTTGGCGTGCGCCACTTCGCTCAGGCCAAGATAGGCATGACAAGTCCCGACAGGTTCCACCATATCATCAATATAAACCGCACTGCCGCTCACATGCTTGGCCGCGCTTTCGTGAATATGGGAAGTGTGCATCACCTTGTATTTATCCGGCGAACTCATGAACCACCTCGCTTCAACTCTTGGGATTGGCCCTGCGTTTCAAGATAAAACCGCTGCAACAGATTTTGCGCTGAAAGCATGCGATATTCCGCAGACCCGCGCACATCGCTCATGGGGGTGAAATCGCGGGCAAAAGCCGCCTTACCAAGGGCAATAGTGTTTTGATCCCATACCCGTCCTGATATGAGCTTTTCCACAATATTTGCCCGCTTGGGTATGCCCGCCATTCCGCCGAAAGCAATGACGATTTCTTCAACCCGGTTTGAAGCATCAAGGCGCAACCGAAACGCACCGCAAAGCGTGGAAATATCCTCCTCCCGGCGTTTTGAAATCTTGTAAACGGCAAATTGATCCCCCTCAGACAAATAGGGGATGGAAATACTTTCAACAAATTCCCCCGGCCCCCGGTCCTGTTTGCCATAGGCAATAAAAAATTCCTCCAGCGGTAGAAACCGGCGCTTGTCCCCTTTGCGCAGGGTAAGGGCGGCCCCCAATGCAATCAAAGCCGGCGGCGTGTCACCAATGGGCGAACCGTTGGCTATATTGCCCCCGATAGTGCCCATATTGCTGTCTCTTATACACATCT